>JAEYSR010000166.1 GCA_023434535.1 Actinomycetes bacterium | reverse complement strand
CCGGGGCCGAGGTGCTGTCGGTGCTGCTCACGGTCGCGGCTCTGATCTGGCTGCCGTTCCTGACACGGCCGGGGCGGTGGCCGATCTCGATCCTGGTGGCGCTCGCGCTGCTCGCCGGCAGCGCCGGCGTCCTCGCCGACCTGTTCACGCTCCCCGCCCGCCGCCGCGCCGCGGCGACCGATGCCGGAACCCGGGGTTCCGACGATGGTGCGACGACGGACGGCTCGTTCACGACGATCGTCGTCCTCGGCGACGAGCCCGCCGAGCTCCAACGCCACTCCGTCGTGCTGGCGCGACGAGCGGGACCGTGCCTGGTGGTCTCGTCCGGAGGCGACGACGGCCTCTGCGACCTGGACGTCCCGGTCCTCGCGCCGGGCCCGACGGGATCGGTGGCCGACGCACTGCGCGACGCCGTCGACCGCGTCGACACCGACGGCGTCCTGCTGCTGTCGGGACGTGCGGCCCCGGTCGCCGAGAGCTGCCGGCGTGCCGCCGGCCTGCTCGATGCCGACCATGCGTCGGTGATCGGCTCGACGCGGTCGTTCAACCACGACGGCTACGGGTCCGACACACGGGGCCACGTGAGCTCCCGCCTCCGTCGGCGCAGCTCGCTCGTGGGGCTGTCGCTCTGGGAGCCCAACGCCACGATGGTGCGGACCGAGGACCTCCGCCGCGATCCCCTGCCGGATCGGCGTCCTCGCGGCGCGTGGCTGCGAGCCCGACGGGACGAAGGCCGCGCCGCCGTCGAGATCGACGAGCCGCTGGCGATGGTCGCCAGCCCCGCCGGCGCCCACACCTTCTGGCCCGAGTCGTTGGCTCACCAGCGCGGCGCCGCCGCCGACGCGTCCGACGCGGTGCGCAGCACGCGCGGCCTCGCTCGGCTGAGCGCCCTGGCGTCCACCACCCGCGCCTGCTTCGCGTGGTCGATGGTCGCCTGGCTGGTGGTGCTCTTCACCGGCACGGTGTCGGGCGAGCTCCCGTTCCGCACCGCCCACGGCGCCTTCGCCGCGCTGATCGGAGCGACCCTGCTCCTGAGGTGGGTCGGCCTGTACTGGTCGGTCGGCCACTCGGTACGGCCCGTGCAGGACCTCCGCGCCACCGTCGACCGGGTTCCCGGCTCGCTCGCCGCGCTGCCGTCCGCGATCACCGGACGGGTGCTGCGCACCTCGACCCGGGTGTCGGTCCGTCCGCTCCTCTGGGCCGGCCTGCTGAGCGTGGCGGTCCTCGCCACCGGTCTGATCGACCACTCGCCCGGGACGCGCATGACGACACCGGCGGTCGCCGTCGCCCTCCTCACCCTCGTGCTGCTGTGGCTCGTCTGCATCCAGCTGCTGGTCCAGCGGGGCTGGGAGCGCACGTCGTTCCGGGTGCCGGTGTCGCTGGGAGCCCGGCTCGACGGTCGCGACGGGCGGACCGTCGACGCGTCGCCCGAGGGCGTCGCGATCGAGCTCCTCCGCCGCGATGGGTCGGCAGGCGGGTCCACCGACGAGACGGGTCCGGCGGCGACCACGACCGACGCCCCGCCGACCGATCCCCCTGTGGCGGGGGACCGCGTGGTGGTGAGCCTCGACCTCGACGACGGGGGGACGATCAGCTCCGACGCGACCGTGGCGTGGTCCCACCGCGGCCATCGACGCGACCTGGTCGGGCTCATGCTCGACCTCGATGCGGAGTCCCGCCCGGAGTGGGCGGCTCAGGTCCTGCGGGCCGCAGAGGCGGCGACGGACTCCCGGTCGGCGACTCCCGCCCTCAGCCCGCAACGGCCCGGACCGCGGGCGCTCGACGTCGCAGCGCTCGCCCTGACCGTCGTCATGTCGGTCGCCCTGCTCGCCGTCCTCGGAGGAGCGATGCTCGGGCTCCAGGCGGCCGTCGTCCGGAGCGGTTCGATGACGCCGACCATCGCCCAGGGCGCAGTCGTCGTCAGCGAGTCGGTCCCCGTGACGTCCGTCCGGCCCGGCGACGTGATCACCCGGCCCGCCGAGGGTCGATCCGAGCCGGTGACGCACCGTCTGGTCTCGGCCACCCCCGAGGGCGACCAGCTGCTGATCCAGACCCGGGGCGACGCGAACGAGTCGGGAGAGACCTGGACCATCCCTGCCGACGCGAGCATCCAGCGCATCCGTTGGGTCGTGCCGAGCGTCGGTCAGGCGATCGCCCTGCTCCGCTCCAACCTGGTCCTCGTCCTCGGACTGGCCCTCATCGCAGGCCTGCTCGTCGCTGCGCTGCGGGTCCCCTCGCGCACGCCGCGCGGGTCGCCGCGCCCGCGCCCCGCGTCCTGACCCGGACGCGACGTTCGCAGCCCTAGTCGGGCTGGTCGGCGTCGTTCCCGGTGGTGTCGTCCCCGTCACCGCTGTCGACGTCGTCGGGGAAGCGCACCGGACGACGGAGCACGACCACGATGCCCAGGACCGCTCCGACGACGGCGAGGACCGCTCCGACCAGGAACAGGACCGTCTCGGTGGTCCCTCGTTCGGTGGCGCAGTGCTCGGTGGTGTTGGCCAGCTCGGAGAACTCGTTGCCGGCCATCACCCCGTCCCACGAGCGGACCTCTCCCACCGCGACGGCTTCGGGGTCGAACGGCAGCGACGCCGTGGTGCACCTGAAGCCGACCTGGGCGGTCCACACCCCCTTCTCCGGAGGCACGTCGAGCGGCACGACCGTCCGGAAGCCCTGCGCCTCGGCACCCATCACGAACGTCGACGGGCTGGCGCCCCCGTCCTCGTGACGGATCAACCACTGACGTGAGCCCGATGCCCGTCCGGCACCCTGGAGCAGCTCGACGGTGCTCACGATCGACGCCGCCTCGTCGGGGACCACGATGGCCAGGTCGGTGGCGGAGAGCCTCGACACGGCGATGACCGGCACCTGGTCGGCGCACGACGTGATGCCGCACACCCCGTCCCGCGCCAGCGGGGGGACGATCATCAGAAGGAGGCCCGCACCCAGCAGCACTGCGGCGGCCGCCCCCATCCGCCGGTTGGAGCTCACGGGCCCCGATCGTAGGGGCCACAGCCGGCCGGCGGACGGCACGACCAGCACAGCCGGCCGGCGGACGGCACGACCAGCACAGCCGGCCGGCGGACGGCACGACCGGGACCCGGTTCAGCGGAGCGGGGCGGCCTCCACGTCGGTCAGGCGCAGGACCGGGCGCGTGTGGGCCCCGCCGAGGTCGATCCGCAGACCACTGCCGTCGGTGGACCAGCGCAGGTCGCCGTCCGGTGCTCCCACCGCGGCGACCGCAGTGGTCGGGGTGGCGGCGACGCCGGGGACCGTCAGCGACCCCTCGACCGTGCCGAGCACCGCCACGTCCACGTGTCGGTCGGCGGCCCAGAAGCGCAGGTCGACCGGAGAGCCGTCGCCGAGGCGGCCCTCGCCCGTCGGCCGGATCCACGGGCGCGAGCCGAACATGGCCGAGCCGGGCCCGGGCGACCCGGGGGATCCACTCACCCAGCCGGTGAGCACGTCCAGGAGCTCCAGCTGCGGGGACGGGATCTGGGCGTCCTCTCCCCGTGGTCCGACGTTGAGGAGGAGGTTGCCGCCCTTGGAGGTGATGTCGGCGGTCATCTCGAGCAGGTCGTCCTCGGTGAGGAAGTCCTCGGGACGCGACGCCCGGTTGAAGCCGAAGCTGTGGTCCATGCCCCGGACGCACTCCCACGGCAGTCGGCGGACGTCGTCGAAGACCACGTACTCGGGGGTCTGCACGTCGAAGAACGGCGGCTTGGGCGGGACGATCCCGCCCTTGGACCGGGTGGCGCGGGCGTTGAGCGAGTCGGCGGCTCGGCGCACCCACTCGTTGCGGGCCGCGCCCATCACCGGGGACCAGGGCATCCACCGGTCGTTGACGACCCCGTCGGGAACCGACCGGTAGTAGTCGGCGAACAGCGGCCACAGCTCCTTGCCCTGAGCCGGCCACGCGATGTCGTTCCAGAGGACGCTCGGCCGGTAGCGGTCGATCAGCTCCCGCACCTGCGCCTCGGCGTAGGCCGGATACGCACCTCGCGGCACCGCCGCCAGCATGGAACCGAGGTTGCCGATCGGTCGGTCGTCGAACGTCCAGTCCAGACCGCCCGAGTAGTAGACGCCGAAGCGCATGCCGGCGCCGAGAACCGCCTCGCGCAGCTCGCCGACCACGTCCCGCCCGGTGTGCCAGCCGTCGCGATGCGGGTTGGCGACGGCGGAGGGCCAGAGGCAGAACCCGTCGTGGTGCTTGGTCACGAGCACCACGTAGCGGGCCCCGGTCGCGGCGAACCGTCGAGCCCAGTCGTCGGGGTCCCACGACGCCAGGCCGTCGCGGTACCGATCGGCGAGCTCGGCGTACGGCATGAGCCCGAAGGTGTCCCGGTGGTACCGGCTGGCGGAGCTGTTCGGGAACCGCAGCGAGTTCTCGTACCACTCGGTGTAGGGGTTCTCCGCCAGCGCCTCGGGGTCGGCCGCGGCCAGGAGCTCGCCGATGTCGGAGTCGACCGGGGCGTACCCGGCGACCGACGCCGGGGTCCAGTGCACGAAGATGCCGAGCTTGGCGTCGGACCACCAGGGCGGCACCCGGTGTCGGCGAAGGGCCTTGAGGTCGGTGCGGGCGCTCACAGCGGGCATCCTGCCCGATCGCCGATCACCCGCGTCGTGCGAACCGGCGGTCACATCCCCGGCCCCGGCCGGGAATGTGACCGCCAGTCGGTGCAGGGACCCGTGGCGGCGAACCGTAGGGTGGAGGGCGTGAGCAGCAACGAGTTCGACGCGGTCGTCGTCGGGAGCGGACCCAACGGGCTGGTCGCCGCACTCGAGCTCGCCCAGGCCGGGTGGAAGGTCCTCGTGCTGGAGCGGGCCGACACCCCCGGCGGCGGCACGCGGACCGCCGAGCTGACGCTGCCCGGGTTCCGACACGACATCTGCTCCGCCATCCACCCCCTCGGCCTCGCCTCCCCCGCGCTGCGGGACCTGCGGCTCGACCAGGTCGGCGTCGAGTGGGTGCACCCCGACGTGCCGCTGGCCCACGCCCTGCGCCCCGGTCGGTCCGTGATCCAGGAGCGATCCCTCAGCGCGACCGCTGTCGGCCTGGGTGAGGACGGTCCACCGTGGGAGCGGCTGTTCGGTCCGAGCGTCCGCTCCGGGCTGGACCTGGTGGACTCGCTCCTCGACCCGCTGCACCTGCCTCCCCGCCACCCCATCGACCTGGCCCGGTACGGCTCGGTCGGACTGTGGTCGGTCTCGGCCCTGGCCCGCCGACGTTTCAAGGGCGACGAGGGGCCCGCCCTGCTGGCCGGGATGGCGGCGCACTCGATGCTGTCGCTCGACTCCCCGATCACCACCGGTTTCGGGATGCTCCTCGGACAGCTGGGGCACCTCGTCGGATGGCCGATGGCGAAGGGCGGGTCGCAGGCGATCGCCGACGGCCTCGTCGCCCTGATCGAGGCCCTCGGCGGCACCGTCCGCTGCGGCGAGGACGTCCGGTCGCTCGACGACGTCCCGCCCGCCCGGGCCGTCATCCTCGACGTCACGCCGCGCCAGCTCATCGACATGGCCGGCGACCGCCTGCCCTCGCTCTACCGCCGGATGCTGGAGCGCTATCGGTACGGCCCCGGCGTCTTCAAGGTCGACTGGGCCCTCGACGGCCCGGTGCCGTGGCTCGACCCCCGCACGGCCGGGGCCGGGACCGTCCACATGGGCGGCACGCTCGCCGAGGTGCGGGCGTCGGAGCAGGACGTGGTCCGCGGGCGGGTCCCCGAGGTGCCGTTCATGCTGCTGGCCCAGCAGTCCAACTTCGATCGGACCCGCGCCCCCGAGGGCAAGGAGACCCTCTGGGGCTACTGCCACGTGCCGTCGGGGTGCACCGTCGACATGACCCGGGCGATGGAGGACCGCATCGAGCAGTTCGCCCCCGGGTTCCGCGACCTGGTGCTGGCGCGCCACACCATGAATGCTCCGGAGATCCAGGAGTACAACCCGAACTACATCGGGGGCGACATCAACGGCGGCGTGGCCGACTTCGCACAGTTCCTGTTCCGGCCCGTCCCGTCGCTCGACCCGTGGACGACGCCGATCGACGGCGTGTACCTCTGCTCGTCGTCCACCCCGCCGGGCGGCGGCGTGCACGGCATGTGCGGCCGGGCCGCAGCCCGCTCGGTCCTACGCCGCCAGCCGCTGTGAGCCGCGAGCGAACCCGACCGACCCGTCAGGCCGGATGCGGGCGGGTTCCGCGGAGCAGCTGACCCGGCAGCTCGCCCGTGTGCTCGCCGTCGGAGAAGGTCACCGCGCCGGACTTGATCGTGTGGCGGTAGCCCTCGGCGGTCTGCATCAGACGGCGCCCACCGGCCGGCAGGTCGTGCACGATCGTCGGCGGGTGGCAGGCCAGCGCGTCCAGCTCGATCACGTTCAGGTCGGCGACGAAGCCGGGGGCGATCACCCCACGGTCGAACCAGCCGACGTGCCGGGCGTTGCGCTGGGTGTGGCCGTGCACGATCTGCTCGACCGGCACCGGCGCGCCGTCGCGGCGGTCCCGGCTCCACACCACGAGCGACGACGTGGTCATCGACGCGTCGCAGATGGCACCGCAGTGGGCGCCGGCGTCGGACAGGCCGAACAGGACGTGGGGAGCGGTGATCATCTCGTGCAGGTCCCCGAAGTCGCCGTGCGCGAAGTTGAACAGCGGCAGGTAGAGCAGCTGCTCGCCGCCGCGCTCGAGGAGCAGGTCGTAGACCATCGAGATCGGCTCCGCACCGACGGCACGGGCCTGGGCGCCGATCGACCGGTCGGTGTGCAGCTCGTAGTCGACCGGGTCGGCCATCTCGAAGGTGATGTCGAAGCCGCACATGATCTGCTGGAAGATCCCGGGCTCGAGGCCGGCGGCGATCGCCGCGTGCTCGTCGAGGATGCGGCGCTTGCGCTCCGGGTCCCGAAGGGCGGCGACGCGCTCGGGCAGGTCGAGCTGCGCGACCTCGCCGTAGGAGGCGCAGAACAGGAACGGGTTGGCCGTCGCCTGCAGCCCGAGCAGCACGCCGATCGGGCGGACGCCGACCTGGGCCTTCACGTCCAGCCCGGAGGCGACCATCCGGTCGACCCAGTCCATCTGGAACCGCCACCGGTCGGGCGAGTGGTACGCCTGCTGCATGGTGAAGCTGAGCGGCCGACCGCTGGCCCGGACGAAGCGCTCGAGCAGGTCGAGCTCCCGTTGGGCGACGTCGTCGTCGGGCGTCTGGTAGAGGTCGCTGATCAGCTGCACCACGCCGGTGCCGGCACGGCGCATCGCCTCGGCGATCGCGAGCAGCTCGGCATCACCCGCCGTGAGGGTCCCGATGTTCTCGCCGGCGCTCGTGCGGTGGACCTCGGTGCGCGAGGTCGCGAAGCCGATCGCACCGGCCGCCAACGCCTCCTGCACCAAGGCGGCCATCCGGGCGATCTCGCCTTCCGTCGGTGCCTGCGTGTGGTCCGCTCCGCGCTCCCCCATCACGTAGGTGCGCAGCGCGGCGTGGGGCACGTGCGTGCCGATGTCGACCGTGTGGGGCTTGGCCGCCACCGAGTCGAGGTACTCGGGGAAGGACTCCCAGTCCCAGGTCAGGCCCTCGGCCAGAGCGGCGCCGGGGATGTCCTCCACGCCTTCCAGCAGGCCGATCAACCACTCGTGGCGGTCCGGCGCGGCGGGAGCGAAGCCGACGCCGCAGTTGCCCATCGCGATCGTGGTGACCCCGTGCAACGACGACGGCGCGACGATCGGGTCCCACGTGACCTGCCCGTCGAAGTGGGTGTGGATGTCCACGAACCCGGGAGTGACGAGGAGCCCGTCGGCATCGATCTCGCGGGCCGCCGTGCCGGAGAGCGACGACCCCACCTCGGAGATCACGCCGTCGGTGATCGCGACGTCCGCGACCTCGCCCGGCGCCCCGGTCCCGTCGACGACCGTGCCGTGCCGGATGATCAGGTCTGCCATCGTCGTCCCCCTGGAGTCGGTCCCGGTCCTGCACGAGCGGCCGGGCAGCGCACCCACCGTGCCACGCGGGTCGTCGTCACGTCATGGCGGCACCGGGTCGGCGTCCGGCCACGGCGGCATCCGGTCACGGAGGCGCCGGGTCGGACCCTCGGCGATCGTCCCAGCAGCAGCTGCTCGGCGGGAACTCTTGATGTGAGCCGCGTCCCGCCGATGGGAGGTCATGGCAGCGCAGATCCGGGATCGCATCGTCTGGTTGTTCCGCCCGAGCACCACGCAGGCGGAGCGTCAGATGGAGCACTTCAGGTCGACCCAGGCGGCCCTGGCTCGGGCCAGTTCGGCGAACCGCCCGACGGCGGCCTGACCGACCCTCCCCCGGCGACGGCGGCCTGAGCCCGTCGGGACCGCCACCGTCGGAACACCACGACAGCCCATGCCACGAGGCCTGCGAGGGTCAGGAACGCCAGCACGGGCACGATGACGGCGAGCACGGTCAGCACACCGGAGACCGCGTCCTCGATCGCGCTCACCACCGGGTTGCCGATCCCTCCGGTCGTGGCCGTCACGGCCGGCCGCAGCGCGGTCCTGGCCACCTGGACCGACCCGCCGAGCACGAGTCCGACCCCTCCCGCCAGCACGGGATGGGAGTTGCTCAGCAGGTTCTCCTGCGCCGCGAACACGATCGCTCCGGACGCCGGCGCCACCACGAGTCCGAACACGTGCAGCACCGAGTCGATCGCGGCGATCTTGTCGCCGATCAGGTCGAGCAGGAACAGGACGCCCAGCACGACGAGAGTCGGCGTGGCGCCCAGCCAGTCGAAGCTGGAGGACAGTTCGACGGCGCCGACCCTCTGCGCCACGCCGAGGCCGAATAGCGGGATCCACGGGTTCAGCCCGGACGCCGCTCCCAGCCCGAACGCGCCGAGCAGGTTGGTGAACAGCGTGATCTCCACGACAGGAGTCTGCAGTGCCGCCGTTCTGTTGTGCGAGGGGCCACCGTTCCATGGCTCCTCGCACAACAGAGCGGGGATGACCCCCAGGGTCCGCGATCAGGAGGTGGCGAGGTACCGCCAGGCGACGTCGTACGCGTAGTCGGGCACGCACGCGTCGACGGCCGTGGAGTTGTGGCTCGGCGCCGAGTCCCAGATGCAGGTCGACAGCGTCGAGGTGATCAGCCGGTTGCTGCCGCCGAACGGAGCGCCGACGGTGACGTTCACGTCGCTTCCGGGCACGCCGAGCAGGTCGGCCACCGCACGCATGCGTCCCAACGCCGGGTCCGACGTGTGGAACAGCGTGCGGATGTGCTCCGGCGGGACCGCCAGCGGGCCCTCGGTGATCCACGGGGCGACCGTGTAGCTGCCGTTGCCGAGGTCGTAGGCGTCGAAGCTGCCCGACAGCATCACGACGCGGTCGAGCGGGAAGAACTTGGCGAGGTACAGCCCGACGCCGGCGCCCTGGGAGTGGCCGACGGCCACGAGCTTCGACCAGTTGATGGCGCATCCGCCGTAGGTGGAGTCGACCTGGGTGCACGCACCCGCCGTGCGGTGCTGGAACTGACCCCAACCGGCGGTCGGCGCCAGCGTGTTCAGGTGGTCGATCAGCTTGGTCAGCCGGTTCACCACCGAGTTGGAGCCGTTCACCGACGCGATCGGATGGTCGTAGGTCGCACCGGCAGGGTCCTGGACGTTGGAGCCGAACACGACCTCGGAGCGGAAGGTCCGGAAGCAGTCCGGGTACGTCGCCGCTCCGGCGTCGGGGCAGGCTCCGGTGGTCCCGAGCGAGCTCGGGTAGCGGAGGACGACCACGTGGTAGCCGCCGGCTCGCAGGGCGTTGGCGAGCTCGGTGAACGCCAGCGTGGTGGCGCTGGTGCCCGGGATGATCACGGCCAGCTCGCCGTTCGACGCGGCGGTCGGCGTGTACGCCATGTGGGTCGAGACGGAGTCGGGCGAGATCAGCGGGTCCGTCGCGCTGGGGTTGACCGCCCACGACGACGCGGCCGCTCCTCCCCCGCTCGGCACCGGCTGCTGGCAGGCGGCTGCGAGCAGCGCCAGCGCCGCGACGGCAGCGACGGACATGACCCTACGGATGTGACCCACGGACGTGCTCCCTCCAGCAGTGCGCCACGTTGCCACACCGACCGGGGCGGAGCAACGGATCCGAACGCCGCTCAGGAGCGGCGTCAGAGGAGGTCGGCGAAGAAGTCGTTGCCCTTGTCGTCGGTGATGATGAACGCGGGGAAGTCCTCGACCTCGATCTTCCAGATCGCCTCCATGCCGAGCTCCGGGTACTCGAGCACCTCGACCTTCCGGATGGCGTCCTGGGCGAGGATCGCGGCCGGGCCTCCGATCGAGCCCAGGTAGAACCCGCCGTGGGTCTTGCAGGCGTTGCGGACCTGCGCGGAGCGGTTGCCCTTGGCGAGTGTGACGAAGCTGCCGCCGTTCTGCATGAGCAGGTCGACGTAGCTGTCCATGCGGCCGGCCGTCGTGGGGCCGAAGCTGCCCGACGGCATCCCCTCGGGCGTCTTGGCCGGACCGGCGTAGTAGATCGGGTGGTCCTTGACGTACTGCGGCAGGCCCTCACCGCGCTCGATCCGCTCCTTGAGCTTGGCGTGCGCGATGTCGCGGGCGACGATCATCGGCCCGCTGAGCGACAGACGGGTCCGGATCGGGTACCGGCTGAGCTCGGCGCGGATCTCGTCCATCGGGCGGTTCAGGTCGATGTGGACGACGTCGTCGGCCAGGTGCTCGTCGGTGACCTCCGGCAGGTACTGCGCCGGGTCGGTCTCGAGCTGCTCCACGAACACGCCCTCCGACGTGATCTTGCCGACGCTCTGGCGGTCGGCCGAGCAGCTCACGCCGATGCCCACCGGGCACGACGCGCCGTGCCGCGGCAGTCGGATGACCCGCACGTCGTGGCAGAAGTACTTGCCGCCGAACTGCGCACCGATGCCGGTGTCGGCAGCCAGCTGCCAGATCTGGGCCTCCAGCTCGACGTCCCGGATGGCGTGACCCAGGCCGTTGCCCTCGGTCGGGAGGCCGTCGAGATAGCGGGCGCTGGCCAGCTTGACCGTCTTCAGGTTCATCTCGGCCGACGTGCCGCCGATCACGATCGCCAGGTGGTACGGCGGGCAGGCCGACGTGCCGAGGGTCTTGATCTTCTCCCCGACGAACTTCATCAGGGAGTCCGGGTTGAGCAGCGCCTTGGTCTCCTGGAAGAGGAAGGTCTTGTTGGCGCTGCCCCCACCCTTGGTCATGACGAGGAATTGGTACTCGTCCCCCTCGACGGCCAGGAGGTCGATCTGTGCGGGGAGGTTCGTGCCGGTGTTGACCTCCTCGTAGGTCGTGATCGGCACCACCTGCGAGTAGCGGAGGTTGGTCTCGGTGTAGGTGCGGTGGATCCCCCTGGCCAGGGCCTCCTCATCTCCGCCGGGCGACCCGTCCGCGCCGTGGGTCCAGACCTGCTGGCCCTTCTTGCCCATGACGATGGCGGTGCCGGTGTCCTGGCAGCTGGGCAGGACCATCCCGGCCGACACGCAGGCGTTCTGGAGCATGGTGCGGGCCACGAACCGGTCGTTCTCGGTGGCCTCCGGGTCGTCGAGGATCTTGCGGAGCTGCGCCAGGTGACCGGGCCGGAACAGGTGGGAGATGTCGTGCACCGCCTCGGCCGCGAGCAGGGTGAGCGCCTGCCGGTCGACCCGGAGGATCCGCTCACCGCGGTACTCGTCGACCTCCACGAAGTCCGAGGTCAGCTTGCGGTACGGCGTGTCCCCCTTGGACTGCGGGAACATCGACTGGAACTGGAACTCGGCCATGGCCCCACGATACGGCCGGCCTCCCGAGGGGTCCGAAACGGCGCCGGGGCCGCTGCGAACCGAGGGCGAGGGTTCGGATCAGCCCCGCTCGTCCTCGCCGTCGACGTCGGCGGACCCACGGGTCAGGACCGACTCCTGGTGGCCGGTCAGCTCGAACGCCCGCGACAGCAGCGACGGTGCGGCGCTCTTGGAGCTCCGGCCGCGGGAGGAGCGACGGGCCGGTCGGCGTGCAGTCGCGGCGGCCGGTTCGGCATCCTGCTCGGGCTCCTGCTCGTCGACGTCCGACCCGGACTCGACGACCACGGGTTCCGGTTCCGGTTCGACCACGGATCCGGATCCGTCGACCTCGGGTTCCGACTCAGGTTCGACGACGGCTGGCTCTGGCTCCGGTTCGGGCTCGACAGCGACGGGCTCCGGTTCGGGTTCGGGCTCGACGGCGACGGGCTCGGGCTCGACAGCGACGGGCTCCGGTTCGGGTTCGGGCTCGACAGCGACGGGCTCGGGTTCGGGCTCGACGGCGACCGGCGCAGGTTCGGGCTCAGGATCGAGCTGGAGCACCACCGGTTCCGGTTCCGGCTCGACCTCCGCCGCCTCGACGACCGGCTCGGGCTCCGGCTCTGCGGCCACGGCCGGTTCGTCCGGCACGACGGGTTCGACCACGGCGAGCGGCGTGGGGGCCTGGTCCACGGGGTTCACACCCGGACGACGATCCGTCGCCGACCACCCGCGGGGGATGGTCAGCCGCTCGACGTGGAACTCGCACAGCTCCTGCACCGGGGCGCTGCGACGGGACAGCGGGTCCAGCCACAGCTGGAGTCCGACCGGGTCGAACGCGACGCGGGCCGCAGCAGGCCGGTCACACCCGGGTCGCATGCACGTCCTCGCCACCTGGGCAGGCTACCGCCGGAGGTCGCCGGTCCCGACGAGGGTCGGTCAGCCGGCGGCGCGGGGACCGGAGAGCTGCAGCGCGTCCAGCTCGTGGTCGTCGCCGGCGAGGAGGTCGACCACCGCACGGGCGAACACGGCGGCGTCCAGGTCGACGCCGCACGTCGCGGTCGCGACCTGCGTCCCGGCGACCGTCGGGAGCTGCTCACGCAGGACCGCCGGCGCTGCGGCGGACAGCGCGTCGTGCTCGCCGCCCCGCTCGACGAGGAGGACCTTCAGCGTCGGACCCAGAGCCGAGGACAGGCCGGCCACCAGGGTCAGCGGGCCACGGATCCGAGTGCGGTAGCGGTCGTCGACCTCGGCGGTCACGTCCGACGGCTCCTCGTCGTCAGCAGTGACGTCGCCGGCGAGGTCGTCAGCGACGTGGACGACGAGGTCGACGATCGCGGATCGGCCGACGAAGTCGCACGCAGCACTCACGTCGGACTCGGACCGCAGATCGCAGCGCACCGGGACCGCCCGTCCGAGCGACAGGGCGTCGGCCAGGTCCAGCAGCTCGGCGAGGTCGTCGTCCACCAGGAGGACCCGGGCGCCTCGATCCACCAGCTCCCAGGCCAGAGCGGTCCCGAGCTCTCGGGTCGCTCCCGTCAAGAGCGCAACCCGGCCGTCCAGGTCCAGCTGCCGGGCGTCCGGCAGCTCGTCGGGCAGCTCGGCATCTCCGACCGCAGGGCCGGCGGCCGGCGGATCGACCGGCTCGGCCCCGGCAGGCCGGGCGGCGGGGTTGCGCCGGGAGACCACCAGGGGTTCGCCGACCGGAGGGCGATCGCTCTCGCTCTGACGCGGCGCGGCGGCGCTCTTCAGCTCCTCCGGATCCTGCTCCATCCGTTGCATTGCCCCGCGCCCGCTTCCGCCGTCTCCCCGTTCGAGGCTAGGGAAGCTGCCGACCCCCGTCCACGTGTGGATCCCCCAGCCCCTCGGCCGACGGGCGCCCGTGCCCGGGCGGCACCGACTCCGGGGCCAGCTCGGCGACGAGCGGCCTGTGGTCGCTCGCCCTGACGTCGACCACGACGGACTCCTGCACGCTGGCCCGGCGCACGAGCACCCAGTCGATGCGGCGATCGGGACCGATCGCGGGATGGGTCGGTCCGCTCGGCGCCGCGACCCAGTCAGCAGCGGCCAGGACGGGGGCGACGTCCCGGGGCTCCAGGTTGAGGTCCCCGAGCAGCACCGACGGTCGTCCGGCGGCGAACTCGTCGAGGTCGCGCAGCACGGTGCGCAGCTGGGCGACGGCGTCGGCCCGGCGCGGGCTCAGGTGGGTGCAGCCGACCGCCCAGCCCGGTCCCCGACCGACGGAACCGTCCCCGATCGCCGAGACGTGGGCGAGGAGTGCCACCCGCTGCTCGCCCCGGCCGGCCAACCGGTGGACCTCGATGCGCTCGAACCCCGTGCGCGAGGCCAGGGCGATGCCGTACTCACCGCCGTCGTGGTCGATCGCCCGAGCGAAGCGGACCTCCGCGCCGGTCGCCTCGCCGATCAGCGCGGGTTGGTCCGCCCCGCCGGAGCGTCGGGTGCCGCGATCCAGCTCCTGGAGGCCGACCACGTCCGCGCCCAGCGAGCTCACCGCGAGCAGGAGGCCCGGCAGATCGACCGACGACGCGCGCTGGGGCCGACCGTGACGGGTGTTGAAGGTGGCGGCGCGCATCGCACCGGTAGCGTTCCACAGGGTGAGCCCGGTGACACCTGTCCGCAACCTCAAGTCCGCCGGTGACCACGCCGAGGGTGAGAGCGTGCCCGCCGCGTCCTCGACCGATCCCGCCGTGACCTCCCTCCCGACCTCCGTGACCCCGTCCTCCGACGAGGTCGGAGCCCGTCCACGCCACGGCGTGCTCCGTCTGGTGGCACTGGCCGGGGCACTCGTCCTGGCCCTCGCCGGGTGGGGCGTGTCGGCCCCCGTCGCCGGCGCCGACACCACCTTCACCTTCACCGGATCCGGCTGGGGCCACGGCGTCGGCATGAGCCAGTGGGGCGCACGCGGGATGGCGGCCCAGGGGTCGTCGGCCTCCGACATCCTCGGCCACTACTACTCCGGCACGGCCGTGGCGCCGACCTCGACCGGCGGGATCCGGGTGATCCTCAGCACGTCGTCGTCGTTCACCGTCACGCCCGGGCTCGCCACGACGTTCAGCTCGGTCAGCCCGCTCGGCACCACGGCGTCGCCGGTGACCGTGACGTCCTCCGGCGGGACGATCAACCTGTCCGGCGGCGTGAACGCGTCGGTCGCGGGTCTCGTGTCGATCGGGCTCGGTGCCGGCCCGGGCGTCCGGCTCAGCACCACCGGGTACCGCTACGCCCGCGGCACCATCTGGCTGCACCCCACCGGCACCGGCTCGGTGCAGGCGGTGCTGCACACGTCGATGCAGGAGTACCTCTACGGCCTCGGCGAGATGCCGTCGTCCTGGCCGGCCGCCGCTCTCCAGGCCCAGGCGATCGCGGCCCGGACGTACGCGCAGAAGAAGGTCAACTCGACCGCCGGCAGCGGCACCTACGACATCGTCGGTGGGCTGCCCGACCAGTCCTACCTGGGCTGGGAGAAGGAGGTCGGGTCCATGGGCAACCTCTGGGTCGCCGCCGTCGACGCGACGAACACCCAGGTGGTCACCTACAACGGCGCGCTCATCGACGCCGTGTACTCGGCGTCCTCCGGCGGCCACACCGAGAACAGCGAGGTCGTCTGGGTCAGCGCCCTGCCCTACCTGCGCGGCGTACCCGACCCGGCCGACCTGACCGGCGGCAACCCGAACGCCGCCTGGTCCCGCACCCTGTCCGGATCCCAGCTCGGCGCGTGGTTCGGTGTGGGCCAGGTGACGTCGATCCAGGTCATCGGATCCACCGGCGTCTCCGGCCGGGTCGACAAGGCCACCATCCGCCTCATCGGCACCTCCGGCAGCCGCGACGTCATCGGCTCCAGCTTCCGGTCCACCGTCAACGCCAACGCGCCGGGGGCCCAGCTCCTCTCGACCCGCTTCACCGTCGACGGCGCCCCGGCGACGCCGGGCCAGCCCAGTGCGCCGAACAGCCCTCCGGCCGGCATCTTCGGCATCGCCAAGGCCGAGGGCACGACCGTCATCGTCGGTGGCGCCGCCACCGACGCCGACGGCCCACCGCGCCTGCGGATCGTGTCCACGATGGGCCGCGAGGTCGCCGTCCGGGAGACCCAGGCCGCCGCGGGCGGGTTGTGGGCCACGTCGTGGACCGGCGGCAAGGGCACCCGCAACATCTGCGTGTCGGTCCTGGACACGCCGACGGGTCAGGCCACCCCGCTCGGCTGCCGCGACGTCACGGTGAAGTGACCGATCCGGCCGCCGCCGGACCCGCTTCGGCGGCGCTGTCGGTCGTCTGACGACGCACAGCACCGCCAGAACGGGGAACCAGGGCCGCAAGGTCGATAGCGTCCGGTCATGCGCTACCGCCGCCTGCCGATCGAGATCGAGTCGCCCGAGGAGCGGGGCTACGACTCGATCCGCTGCAACCTGACCGAGAGCAGCTTCACCGACGGCACGCTCGCCGAGTTCGGAGTGGAGCTGTCCGGCGACACGCCCGTGGCCTACGGCGACCACCGCGGGCTCCCCGAGCTGCGCGAGCTGATCGCCGAGCACTCCAACCCCGGTGGCAGCACGACGCTCGGGACCGACGACGTCCTGTGCACCCCGGGTGCGGCGGCTGCGCTGTTCTTCGTCGCCACGTCGCTCCTCGACGCCGGGGACCACCTCCTGGTCGAGCACACCAACTACGCGACGAACCTGGAGACGCCCCGGGTCATCGGGGCGGAGGTGCAGCCCCTCGAGCTGCACCTCGCCGACTCCTTCGCGCTCGACGTCGATCACGTCGCGGCGTCGGTCCGACCCGAGACGCGCCTGATCTCCGTCACCTCGCCCCACAACCCGACGGGGACCGTCCTGTCGAGGGCCGACCTCGACCAGCTGATCGACCTGACCGAGCGGCACGGCCTCTGGCTCCTCGTTGACGAGACCTACCGCGACATGGACCCCGACCCCCTGCCGGTCGCGGCGTCGCTGTCGCCCCGGGCGATCAGCGTGTGCTCGATGTCGAAGACCTACGGGCTCCCCGGCCTCCGGCTCGGCTGGGTCGTCACCCAGGACCCCGGTCTGCAGGAGCGCCTGCTGGCGGCGAAGGAGCAGGTCGTCATCTGCGGGTCGGCCCTGGACGAGGACGCGGCGTGCCAGGTGCTGCGACGCCGGGACGAGCACCTCACGCGGATCCTCGCCACGATCGCCGAGCGCAAGGCCGTCCTGACCGACTGGCTGGGCGGTCAGGACTGGCTGGACGTGGTCGAGCCGTCGGCGGGCGTCGTGTGCTTCCCCCGCCTCCGGCCGGGAGCGGTCGACGACGTCGAGGGCTGGTACCGGGCGATCAACGAGGACGGCACGTTCGTGGGCGAGGGCCACTGGTTCGACACCGACCGACGCCACTTCCGACTCGGCTTCGGCTGGCCCGGCACCGACGAGCTGCGCGCCGGTCTCGCATCGCTGGCCGCCGGCGCCGCCGCCGTCGGCTGACCCACCCGGTCGACCCCCCGATGTGTTTCGGCAGACGCAGTGGTCGCACGGCGACCAGTGCGTCTGCCAGAACCGGAGCTGCGTGCCTCAGGCCGTGGCGCCGACCGCGTGCTTGCGACGACCGGGCGTGAAGGACACCGGGAGGTGCTTGACGCCTCCGATGAAGTTCGAGCGCAGCATCTCGGCCGGCCCGGCGGCCCGGAGGTCGGGCATCCGGGTCAGCACCTCGGAGAAGATGATCTCGAGCTCGAGCTTCGCCAGGCTGGCGCCGAGGCAGTAGTGCGCTCCGCCGCCCCCGAAGGCCACGTGCTCGTTGGGTCGCCGCTCGAGGTCGAACACGAACGGGTCGTCGAACACCTCCTCGTCGCGGTTGGCGGAGATGTGCCAGATCAGGACCTTGTCGCCGGCCCGGATCTGACGGCCCCGGATCTCCGCGTCGACCGTCGCCGTCCGACGGAAGTGCATGACCGGCGTCGCCCACCGCAGGATCTCGTCGATCGCGGTAGACACGTAGACCTCGTCCTCGGCGTTGGCCGCCAGCTTGGCGAACTGCTCGGGGTGCTGGAGCAGCGCCCACATGCCGGCCGACGTGGCGTTCCGGGTGGTCTCGTTGCCGGCCACGGTCAGCAGCAGCATGAACATGTCGAACTCGAGCTCGCTGAGGCGCTCACCCTCGATCTCCGCGTTGAGCAACGTCGTGACGATGTCGTCCCGCGGGTCCTGGCGACGCTGGGCGGCCAGGTTGTTCGAGTAGGCGAAGATCTCCGCCGCGGCCTGCAGCGGCCTGTCCGGGTTGTCAGGATCCTGGTACTCGGGGTCCTGGCTGCCGATCATCGCGTTGGACCACTCGAACATCAGGCGCCGGTCCTCCTGCGGGACGCCCATGATGTCGGCGATGGCCTGGAGCGGCAGCTCGGCCGCGAGGTCGGTCACGAACTCGCACTCGCCGCGCTCGATCACATCGTCGACGATCAGCTCGGCCCGGTAGTGGAGGTGCTGGTCGAGCATGCCGATCATGCGGGGCGTGAACCCCTTGTTCACCAGCCGTCGGTACCTGGTGTGGATCGGCGGGTCGGAGTCCAGGAGGAGGACGCCGCGGGTGTCGAACGCCTGGTCCGGGTCGTGGTCCATCAGCTGGGTGCCGCCGACCTGGCTCGAGTACGTCCCGGTGTCACGGTTCACCACCTGCAGGTCGTCGTGCTTGGTCACCGACCAGAAGCCGGGGCCGTCGGGCTCGTCGGACCAGTGGACCGGGTCCTCGGCGCGCAGCGTGGCGAACATCGCGTGGTGCCGGCCTGCGACGAAGCCGTCGAGGTCGAGCAGGTCGACCTGGTCGAGCGGGATCGGGTCGATCGTGGTCATGGTGCCCCCCGGGTTGCCATGGACCCGCAGCCTCGGGGCGGCGGGCGTGGAGGGGAGCGTACCCGGCCGGACGAACGTTCGAACGGCCGGGGAGGAGGTCATGACGCCACCGGTCCGCTCCCCGTCGGCCGGCCGACGGGTCGGCGTCGCCGCGCCGCGTCGCAGGCGGTTCCGGGCGCCTGACCGGGGTGAGAAGAAGATGGCACGCGCCGCTATTGAACGAACGTTCGGTCACGGGTACCGTCGCGTCCATGACGTTGCTCGAGGAACCCTCCCACTCCGCCGACGCACCCCGCGACTTCTCGCAGACCGACTTCTGCGACCCGCGCGTCTTCGACGCCCCCGACGAGCTCTACGCCTGGCTGCGGGCCCAGCCCACGCTCGTGCGCGACGAGCCGAACAACCTGTGGATCGCGGCGCGCCACGAGGACGTCTTCACGATCAGCCGGGACCCCGAGACCTACTGCAACCGCTTCGGCGTGCGCCCGGTCATCGCCGGCGACATGTCGATCATCACGCTCGACGGCGAGGAGCACATCCGCACCCGCCGATTGATCAACCAGGGATTCACCCCCCGGCGGGTCCGGGACCTGATCCCGCACGTGCGTCAGCTGACCAACGAGACCATCGACCAGATGACCGAGAAGGTGCGGGCGCAGGCAGAGGCCGAGGGCCGCGACTCCGACCGGGTGACGGTCGAGTTCGTCCGGGACTTCGCCATCCACGTGCCGCTGATCATCATCTGCGAGCTCATGGGCCTCGACCCTCAGCAGCGGCTGTCCATGTACGCCTGGTCCGACAACATGATGGCGGGCGACGGCCACATCGAGGCCGACGACCCGGTCCTGCACGCCGCCGCCGAGTCGTTCGGCGAGTACGCCATGATGTGCCTCGAGCTCATCGCAGAGCGTCGGGCCGACCCCAAGGACGACCTCATCTCGATCCTCACGCAGGCCTTCGACGCCGGTGACCTGACCAAGGAGCACAAGGCTCTGCAGGGCATCACCAAGGAGGAGCTCGCCGAGCGTGACAACCACTCCGGGCTCAACGACGACGAGCTGCTCGCCTTCCTCGCCGTGCTCCTCGTGGCCGGCAACGAGACCACCCGCAACGCCATCTCCGGCGGCCTGGTGGCCCTGTCGAAGTTCCCCGAGCAGAAGAAGCTGATGCTCGACAACCTGTGGGACGACGAGTTCATGGACCGGGCGGTCGACGAGCTCATCCGCTACGTCACGCCGGTGCTGTCCTTCATCCGCACCGTCACCCACGACCACACCTACCGTGGCACCGAGCTCAAGGAAGGCGACCGCGTCTTCATGCTCTACGGCTCGGCCAACCGCGACGAGACGGTCTTCGAGAACCCCGACGAGCTCGACTTCACCCGCGCCGAGAACCCGCACCTGGCGTTCGGCATCGGCCCGCACTTCTGCCTCGGCGCCAACCTCGCCCGCATGGAGGTCAAGACGGTGTTCCAGGAGCTCCTGAGCCGTCTGCCCGACATCGAGGTCCCCGAGGGCTTCGCTCCGGGCCGCAGCGACTCCACGCTGGTGATCGGGCTGGAGGACATCCCGGCCACCTACAGCGGAAGCGGCTGCCCCGTCCCGCACTGATCCCCACCTCCGGCGGATCTCCGCCGGGGGTGCGTCGAGCTCGACCGTGCTGCCGGAGCTGGGAGGGTCCGGCGGCACGGTCGTGCCCGGGCTCGGCCGCGCCTGCCAGACTCACGCCCATGCCCACCGTCACCGCGCGCCCGAACCAGCGCGACCACATCCTGGACACCGCACTCCGCCTGATGTCGGAACGCGGCGCCAAGGGCATGACGATGCGCCAGCTCGCCGCCGCCTGCGACCTCCAGGTGGCCGCGATCTACCACTACTTCGACTCCAAGGACGCGCTGCTCGGAGCGGTCGTGGCCGAGCGCCAGTACGGCAGCCGGATGTCGGACGCCTTCCCGATCGATCCCTCCGCCGCCGCGGCCGACCGGTTGCGCTCGCTGTTCCGACACGTCTGGGAGGGCGCGCTGGAGGAGCAGGCCATCTGGCGGCTCCTGATCAGCGAGGGGATGCACGGCGAGGCCACCGTGCTCCCCGTGGGTCAGGCTCTGATCGACCTGCTGGAGCCGGCGACCCGGGACTGGATCGTCCGCTTCGTGCCGGAGATCGACGACCCCGCGACCGTCGCCCAGCTGATGGTCGGCCAGCTCCTCACCGGGTTCGTGCGCCACGTGTTCGGGCCGGACCAGAGCCCCGAGGCGATCGGCTCGGCCTGCATCGAACCGGTCGTCACGATCGTCTTCGGTCCCGACGCCTGACCCTGCCCGCTCTGTTCCTCGATCCCGACGGATCTCCGTCGATCTCGACGAACAGAGCGAGCGCGTCAGCCCACGAGGAAGGGCTCGACGCGGTCCTTCGGCCGACCGATGATCGCCCGACCGTCCTTCACCAGAACAGGCCGCTGCAGCAGCTCGGGGTGCTCGGCCAGGACGTCCGCGACCTGCTCCGCCGTGGCGACGTCCGCGTCGGTCAGACCGAGCTTGGAGAAGTTGGCGTCGCGGCGCACCAGGTCGGTCGCCGGGTCCTCCAGCTGATCCAGCAGGGTGACGATCTCCTCCCGGCTCGGGCGCTGCGCCTTGAGCAGGTAGCGACGCTCCTCCACCTCGACGCCGTTGTCCGCGGCGACGCCGACGGCGTACTTCGAGGTGCTGCAGTTCGGGTTGTGGAAGATCACGACATCGGCCATGGGCGCGCACGGTAGCGGGCGCGCGGCCGACGCCACAGACCTGACAAGCTCACGCCCATGACCGACGTGGACGCGCTGATCGAGGCCATGACCATCGAGGAGAAGCTGGCCCAGCTCGGCTGTGTGTGGTCCACCCAGCTCGTCGACGAGTCCGGCTTCTCCGACGAGGCCGCCCGGCGGCTGCTCGCCAACGGGACGGGCCAGGTCACCCGCATCGCCGCGTCGACGGGTCTCCGACCCCAGGGCCTGGCGGTGTTCGCGAACGAGATCCAGCACTTCCTGGTCGAGGAGACGCGGCTGGGCATCCCGGCGATCATCCACGAGGAGTCGACCGCCGGCTTCTGCGCCCGCGACGCCGTGCAGTTCCCGCAGGCGATCGGGCTCGCCTCCACGTGGAACCGCGAGCTCGTCCACGAGATCGCCGACCACATCCGCTCCGAGATGCTCGCCGTCGGCGCACGTCAGAGCCTGGCCCCGGTGCTCGACATCGCGCGCGACCCCCGATGGGGCCGGGTCGAGGAGACCTACGGCGAGGATCCGATCCTCGCCGGCGAGCTGGGCGTGGCCTACGTCATCGGCCTCCAGGGGACCGGCGAGCTGGCCCGCCCCGGCAGCGCCGACGGCCCGGGCGGGGACGACGAGGCGAGCGGGTCCGCGCTCAGCGCCCGCGCCCGCGACGGCGTCATCGCCACAGGGAAGCACTTCCTCGGCTACGGCCTCCCCGAGGGCGGCCGCAACCACGGGCCGGTGCAGCTCGGCTCCCGCGAGCTGCGTGAGGTGTTCGCCGAACCGTTCGCCGCCGCCATCCGCGACGCCGGGCTCAGCTCGGTGATGAACTCGTACTCGTCGGTCGACGGGCTGCCGTGCGCGGCGTCCGCTCTGATCCTCATCGAGCTGCTGCGCGGGGAGCTCGAGTTCACCGGGACCGTCGTCGCCGACTACTTCTCCGTCGACCTCCTGCGGACGTTCCACCGGGTGGCACCGACCAAGGGGGTCGCCGCGGCCAAGGCGCTCCTCGCCGGGATGGACGTCGAGCTCCCGGCCCTGGACTGCTACGCGGAGCTCCCGCCGCTCGTCGAGGCCGGCATCGTCCCGACCGAGATCGTGGACGCCGCGGTCCGGCGGGTGCTCGCGCAGAAGGTCGCTCTCGGGCTGTTCGACGATCCGTTCGTGGACTCCGACGCCGCCCCCACCGCCTTCGGAACCGAGGCCGGCCGGGTCCTCGCCCACCGCGCCGCGGTCGAGTCGCTCGTGCTGCTCACCAACGACGGGATCGTGCCGGTCGACCCGGCGGCGGTGGGCTCCGTCGCGGTGATCGGACCGGCGGCGGACGACGTCCGGCTGCTGCAGGGCGACTACCACTACCCGGCCCATCTCGAGATCATCTACGGCGGCTCGACCGACGACGCCGGCCTCCTGCCCCAGGCCGGTGGGGCGTTCGCCCCGGGTCCCCACTACCCACCGTCGGTCACGCCGTTGGCCGCCATCACCGCGACGCTCGAGGGCTCGGGCGCCACGGTGCGCCACGAGCGCGGGTGCGACGTGACCGGCGACGACCGGTCCGGCTTCGACGCCGCCGTCGCGGCTGCGGCTGCCGCGGACGTCGTGGTGTGCTGCGTGGGCGGTCGATCGGGCCTCGTGCCCGGCTCGACGGTCGGCGAGTCGCGGGACGCCGTGGACCTCGACCTGACCGGCGTGCAGCTCGACCTGCTCCGAGCCGTCGCGGCGACCGGCACCCCGGTGATCACCGTCGTCGTGTCCGGGCGGGTCCACACGCTCGCCGACGTGGAGGCCGCCAGCGCGGCCACGCTGCTCGCCTGGGTCCCGGGCCAGCAGGGAGGCACCGCTATCGCGGACGTGGTGTTCGGCGTCGAGGCGCCCGGCGGTCGACTGCCGGTCAGCCTGCCTCGTCACGTCGGTCAGGTCCCGGTCCACTACAACCACCGGGCCGGCGGCGGGTCCAGCGCCTTCTGGGGCGACTACACCGACTCGCCCACCTCGCCGCTGCACCCGTTCGGGTTCGGCCTGAGCACCACCACGTTCGCCTATTCGGACCTCGTCGTCGACGCCGGCACCACGACGGACCCCACGACGGTCGCGGTGACCGTGACGAACTCGGGAGCCCGCGACGGCGTCGAGGTGGTGCAGCTGTACGCACACGACGAGTCCGCGTCGGTCGCCCGACCCGACCGCCAGCTCGTCGGCTTCGCCCGCGTCCCGCTGCCGACGGGAGAGTCGCGCCGCGTGACCTTCGAGCTGCACCCGTCGCGGCTCGCGTTCTTCGACGACTCGTTCGACTTCGTCTGCGAGCCCGGCGCGTTCCGCCTGGAGGTCGGCGGCTCCGCAGGTGCGCCCGCTCTGGTGGAGACCGTGACGCTGACGGGCGAGGTCGAGGAGTACCGGCAGATCGCCGTGGTGTCGACATCCGCGCACGTCACCGCCTGACCGACCGCCCACCTGCGGGCCGTCCACGGGTTCTGTGATGCACTGCCGTGCGGGACGAACCTGAGACGCATCACGACGCGGAGACGGCGTCGTTCGGTCGACGCTGGGTGGGCATGCCGACGCGGGGCGTCGAAGATCGGGCGGATCGTGTGTCGCGCCCGTGAATTCACCCTGCCCGGGGGTTCCAACCCGGCAACCACCTCCCCTACCTTGCGTCCACGTCCCGGACGGCTGCGGACCGTCCGGACGGAACCTGGGAGAGAGTTCATGCGTCGAGTCGTCGCAGTCGCCATCGCTCTGACGGTGGGAGCCGTCGTCGTCACGGCATGCCAGACACAGGTCTCCATGTGGGCCCCGTGCACGCGAGCTGCGGACGGCAACCCCTGGGGCACCGACGGCGGCTACGTCCTCGCGTGCAACGAGGGCATCTGGCAGCCGCTGATGACCGTCGACGAGTACCTGCGGCTGTCGAAGGGCGAGCAGGTCACGATCGCACCGGTCCCGACCCGACCGGCCGGCGTGATCGTCGAGCCGACCCAGCCCACCCCCACGACCGCTCCCCCCACGACCACGCCGCCGACGCCGACCGTGCCACCCGGAGTGCGGGCCGTGGACCAGACCGGCGACGGGGTCCCCGTCGGCGATGCGCTCATGACGTGTCCGACCGAGTGGACTCGGGCGCAGACGTTCACGGCCGGACGCACGGGCACGCTCGACGGCGTCTCGCTGCGCACCTCCGGATCGGTCCGGGCGTCCGTGACGATCCGACAGGTCGGTGCCGGCGGCGCGCCGACGGGCGCACAGATCGGCTCCGGCTCGTACTCTGGTGGGTCCGGCGCCCAGTGGACCGAGATCGCGCTGTCGACCCCGGCGGCCGTCCAGGCCGGCACGACCTACGCGATCGTGATCGCCAGCTCGAGCGGCTGCGGCGACGAGTGGTCGATCCCCGTCACGGCCGACACCTACGCCGGTGGGACGTCCTGGTACCGGGTGCCCGAGGCTCCGAACGACTGGACCGCGTCGTCCGAGGACCTGACCTTCCGCACCTGGGTCCGCTGACGGACGGCTCCGCCGATCGGGGGCACCGACCCGGCGCGGCGGAGGGCCGGCCGCGGAGCGGGTGCTCGACCGGCGTCAGTCCAGTCCGAGGACCCGCCGTGCGTTGCCCCGGAGGAACTTCGGCCAGACCTCGTCCTTGAGCGGCACGTTCGGCAGCTCGCCGAAGATCCGCTCCAGCGTCAGACCCATCGGGAAGTAGCCGCCGTACATCACCTTGTCGGCGCCACGGGTGTTGGCGTAGTCGATGATCGCCTTGGGGTAGTACCGCGGCGCGAACGCCGAGGTGGAGTAGTGGAGGTTCGGCCACTTGAGCATGAGCTTCACCGCGAGCGCCTCCCAGGGCTCGGCTCCGTGGCGCATCACGATGGTCAGCTCCGGGAAGAACCAGCACACCTCGTCGAGCAGCTCCACCTTCTGGCACGCCATCGGCACCCGGGGTCCCGGCACACCGACGCACATGAACACCGGGATGCCCAGCTCGCAGCACTTGGCGTAGACGGGGTACCAGCGCTTGTCGTCGATCGGGACCTGCGGTGAGCAGCCGGCGGGGAATGCGGCGATGGCCTTGAGGCCCGTGGTCTCGTAGGCGCGGACGATGGCCTCGACGGCGGCCATGCCCTCGTTCGGATCGACCCCCATCGAGGGCAGGAACCGGTCGGGGTGCTGAGCCAGCGCCCGGTTCTGGTCCTCGGACCCCGACCCGATCAGGGCCGTCTCGATGCCGTAGTGGTCCATCAGCGCCAGCGCGTGGTCGACGGGGTCCTTCTCCTCGAGCGCGGCCTTGGGCACGTCCTTGAACATGTACTCCACGGGGAACTCGAAGCTCTCCTTGGAGTCCTTGTCCCGCAGCTGCGGCGTCAGGAACTCGTAGACCTTGCGGATCTCGGCGAACGGCAGGTCGAACATCGTGTCGACGATGCCCAGGCCGGCCGGCCACGGAGCAGAGGTCGGGACGTCGGCGGGAGAGGGGCTGTCGGCCATCGGCACACGGTAGCCGGAACTAGAAGCCGGTTCTACTTTCTGCAGATCCGCTCGCTGCAGGTGGGGTCGGCAACACCACCTCCGGGCTCCGACCGACGCACCGGCGCCGAGGCGGACGGCCCGGGACAGGTCGGTAGGGTGCCGGCCATGGACGCGGATGCGATCCGGGCCTGGACCTCGGGACTGGCGCCGAGGTGGCGGGCGTCGGTGCTGGCGGCGCTCGACGCGCGGGACCGCTTCATCGGCGTCGTCGCCCGGGTCCAGCCGGGACCCACCCGCGACCGCCTGTCCGATCTGCTGCCCACGATCGATGCGGCGGTGCAGCACGTCGTCGACGCCACCTACCGCGCCGCGACCGCGGACGACCTCGCCTCGGGACTGGACGCCGCCAACGCCGCCGAGCAGCTCAAGGCCGCCCGGCGCGACCTCGACGCCATCCGGCGCGGCGGGGGCGACACCTCCGCGGCATCCGCCCGGGTCGATGCGCTCGCCCAACGCCACAGAGCGGTCAACCGGGCTCTCAACCTGGCCGAGGACGCCTCCTCGGGCATCCACGACTGGACCGTCCGGCTCGACACCGCGGTCGCCGGTGCCACCGCCGTCGCGCTGCAGGCGTCGGGCCCCGTCGGCGTCGACGACGTCGACCGCCAGCTCCGCGACGTGGTCGACGGGCTGGCCGCCCTCGACCGCGCCTTCGACGACCTCCCCGGCTGACCCGGTCGGACCGCCGCCGAACTCGGGGGATCTCGTCGTCTGGTTCGACCGATTCCCCCGAGTTCGCCGGGTGGTGTCAGTCGAAGTCGAAGATCTCCTCGAGGAAGCTCTTGCGCTTCTTCTTCTTGCGGTACTTGTCGTCGTCGTACCGGTCGCGTTCGTAGCGATCGCGTTCGTACCGGTCGCGGTCACGGCTCCGGTCGTCGACGTACTGCGGCTCGGGTCGGCGGGGCGGCTCCGGCGCAGCGGCGGGGCCCGCACCGACCACCGACGGAGCGGCCCGCTCGATGATCTTGTCCAGCTCACCCCGGTCCAACCACACACCTCGGCACTCGGGGCAGTGGTCGATCTCGATCCCCTCGCGGCTCGAGATCACCAGGGTGACGTCATCGCAGGTCGGGCAGCGCATGGCGGCGATGGTAGCGACGCACTGCGTCCGCACGACCGCGCCCCTCCAGGCCGAACTGGCGGTCACATTCCCGGTCCCGGCCGGGAGTCCGACAGCCGGTTCGAGGGGGATCAGTCGACGCGACCCGATGTCGGAACCACCTGCACCGAAGCCACCCGCTCGGCGGTGCGGGTGAGGCGGGCCCGGATCTCGTCGGCGTCGGCGCCTGCGTCCACGGTGAGGTCGGCCACGAGCGACAGCTGCGAGATCATCGCGACCAACCAGTCGACGGAGTCGCCGCGGAGCTCCAGCCGGCAGCGACCGCCGGGGAGGTCCGTCACCTCGTGGGCCAGGTACCAGGCCACGTCGACCACGCGCTCCGGCGGCGCCTCCACCGTCAGCACGACCCGGTACGTCGAGGGCATCGCACCGATCGAGCGCTCCACGAAACTGGCGGCGTCGTCGGCCGGCAGCTGACGCGGGGCGAAGCGGGGACCGGCGAGGCGGGCCTCGGTCAGGCGGTCGAGCCGGAAGATGCGCCAGTCGTCGCGCCGCACGTCCCAGGCCACGAGGTACCAACGGCGCCCGGCGACGACCAGCTGGTGCGGCTCCACCAGACGGCGCGACTGCTCGCCGTCGCGTCGCTCGTACTCGAAGCGGACCTGCTCGCAGTCCCGGCACGCCTGCGACAGGAGCCCCAGCGACCCGGCGTCCACGAGAGGTCCGCCGCGGTTCCACCGCATCTCGTCGACGTTGGAGTGCAGAGCCGTCACCCTCCGGCGCAGCCGGTCGGGCAGGACCTGCTCGAGCTTGGCCATGGCGCGGACCGACGTCTCCTCGATGCCGGCGATCGGGGCATCGGCCGCCGAGCGGAGGCCGACCGCGATCGCGACCGCCTCCTCGTCGTCGAGGAGCAGCGGCGGCAGGTGGCTGCCGGCGGCGAGTCGGTACCCGCCCGCCGCGCCCGGCGTCGCATCCACCTCGTAGCCCAGGCTCCGCAGCCGGTCGACGTCGCGGCGCAGCGTCCGGCCGCTGACCTCGAGGCGCTCCGCCAGCTCGGTGCCGGCCCAGAAGCGGTGGGTCTGCAGCAGCGACAGGAGCTGCAGGACGCGGGACGTCGGATCGCTCATCGCTCCACAGTCTCTCCTGCTGCGGTCAGGATGTGTCCGCAATCCGACACGTCATTCCGACCGCGCCACCCGCCGCTCCGGAGGCGCGGACCCGCGTTCGACGTGGTCGACCCGCCGCCGAGGCGCTCCCTGGCGGTCCGGCGCGACCGCCGGGATACGGTTGGCCGGTGCGGCCCAACGTCCTGCTCGTCACGCTCGACCAGTTCCGTGCGGACTGCCTCGGCATCGCCGGCCACCCGTTGGTGCGGACCCCGACCCTCGACCGACTGGCGTCGGAGGGCGTGCGGTTCAGCCACCACTTCTCCAACTGCGCGCCGTGCGCGCCGGGGCGGGCGTCGCTCCTCACCGGTCTCTGGCAGATGAACCACCGGGTCACCGACAACGGAGCGCCGCTGGCCGACCACCTCCCCACGCTGCCCCGGGCGCTGCGGACCCTCGGCTACCGCCCCACGCTGTTCGGCTACACCGACACCACCTACGACCCGATGACCCTGGCCCCCGGGGCCCCGGAGCTGACCGAGTGGGAGCAGCCGATGCGCGGCTTCGACCTCGGCGTGCACCTCGACGACTTCATCGCGCCGTGGCTGAAGTGGCTGGCCGACGAGGGCTTCGACGTCCCTCCGGCGGAGCACTACTTCTCCATCTACGACCGACTCGACGTCGAACGACCGCCCGGGCGGGGCGAGACCTGGGCACCGCCGTCCTACGACGCCGACCACACGGAGTCCGCCTTCCTCACGATGCGGGCGCTCGAGTGGCTCGACGGCGAGCTCGATCGCCACGGCGGGGCCGCGGCCGGGGATCCGTGGTGCGCCCACCTCTCGTACCTGCGACCCCACCCGCCCTACGTCGTCCCGGCGCCCTACAACGACATGTTCGACCCCGCCGACGTCCCGGCTCCCGTGCGCGTCGAGGACCCGGCCGCCCAGGGCGAGCTGCACCCCTTCCTGGCGGCGGCGATGGCGATCGTCCCGTCGCCGGCGGAGCGCCTGGACCAGGACCAGCTGCGCGCCACCTACTACGGGATGATCGCCGAGGTCGACCACCAGCTCGGAGTGCTGCTCGACGGGCTCGACGAGCGCGGCCAGCGTGACGACACCGTCGTGATCGTGACGTCGGACCACGGCGAGCAGCTCGGAGACCACTGGCTGGTCGAGAAGCTGGGCTTCTTCGACGAGAGCTACCGCATCCCGCTCGTGGTGAGGTGGCCCGGCATGGGGGCCTCGGCCGGTCGGACCGTGGACGCCTTCACCGAGAACGTCGACATCCTCCCCACCATCGTCGACCTCTGCGGCGGGGACCCTCCCGCGTTCTGCGACGGCGCCTCGTTGCGACCGTTCCTGGACGGCGAGTTGTCGGGCATCGAGGCTCCCGAACGGTGGAGGGACGCGATCCACACCGAGTACGACTTCCGGATGCCGACCACCGATGTGATCGAGCAGCTGATGGGGATCCGCCAGGACCAGTGCAGCGTGTCGGTGATCCGCGACCGGTCGGGCAAGTACGTGCAGTTCGGAGGCGGTCTGCCACCGCTCTTCTTCGACCTGACCGAGGATCCCGGCGAGCTCGTCGACGTGGTCGGGGATCCGGACCGCGCCGGCCAGGTGCTCGGGTACGCGCAACGGCTGCTGCGCATGCACATGGAGCACACCGACCCGCGCCTGGCGAACCGCAGGGCCACCCCCGACGGGTCCCTCTTCCGGCCCGACCCACCGCGACCCTGAGCCGGCCCGACAGGCCCCTCGCGCCCGACGACCCACGCCCGGCAGGTGTCCGGCTCGTGAACGCGTGGCGTCACCCGGCTGTACTCTCCCCGGTCACGCGGGGGCGCGGGTGCACCCGGTACGACGGCAGGGGGACACATGCCGAGCAGTGTGGGGTTCGATCCGACGTCTCTTCAGGGCAGCCTTCAGGGCTGGCTGGAGGCCCAGCTTCCCGACGCCGACGACGTGCTGGTGTCGGGCCTGAACGCGCCGAGCGCGACCGGTCACTCGAGCGAGACCGTCCTCTTCGACGCCACGTGGGTCCAGGACGGCGAGCGCCACGAGGACTCGTTCGTCCTCCGCACCGCCCCGAGCGGTCACACGGTCTTCCCGACGTACGACCTCCGGGAGCAGTTCGAGGTGATGCGTCGGGTCGCCGCCGCCGCGCCGAGCGTTCCGCTTCCTCCCCTCCACTGGTACGAGGCCGATCCGTCCCACATCGGCGGCGAGTTCATCGTGATGGGTCGCGTCGACGGCCAGGTGCCGCCCGACCGCATGCCGTACACCATGGAGGGCTGGCTGCTCGAGACCTCCACCCCGGAGCAGCAGCGCGAGCTGCAGGACTCGGCGATCGACGCCCTGGCCGACATCCACATGATCGACTGGCGGGCGGCCGGCCTCGAGATCCTCGACCGACCCGAGCTGGGGGCCACCGGCCTGGACCAGCAGCTGCGCTACTACGAGGACTTCCTGGCCTGGGGTCGGGGCGACCATCCGCACGACCGGTTCCACGAGGTCGGGCGCTGGCTCCGGGCGAACGCTCCCGACCCCGAGCCCGAACCCGTCCTCAACTGGGGCGACGCCCGCATCGGCAACATCATCTTCCGGGACCACCGCCCGGCCGCGGTGCTCGACTGGGAGATGGCCAGCCTCGGCCCACGACAGGTCGACCTGGCGTGGTTCTGCCTCTTCGAGCGGTTCTTCTCACAGGAGCTGGGCATGCCCAACCTGCCCGGCTTCGCGCCGATGGACGAGGTCATCGCTCGCTACGAGGCCCGCACCGGCGCCGAGGTCGGCGACCTCGGCTGGTACACCGCCTGGGGCGCCTACCGCTACGCGCTGGTCATGATGCGGATCTGCCAGGCCGAGTCGATCGCGGAGATCGAGGGGTTCCCCGAGGACGACAACGTCGCCACGATCATGCTCGACCGGGTGATGGACGAGGTCGCCTGAGCGACCGCGCAACCGGCAGCGCGGCCGGCAGCGGGACCGTCCGTCGCGGGCGCCCGCCGAGGATCCTCCGGCGAAGTCAGGCGCCGACGCGGATCTGGCGCTGGGTCCCGTCGGGTGAGACCTCGATGATCGTGGGTTCGCCGAGCACGGTCACGTAGAGCGTGCCGTCATCCGCGAAGGCCAGGTTGTCGAACGGTCCCGGATGCGTCAGCTGGATCGCCGGCGTCGCCGTCCCCGCCACCGGGTCGACGTCGAACACGGTGCCGCTCAGGTTGCCGAGGGCGACGTACCTTCCGGCGTCGCTCCGCGTCGTGGCGAGGACGCCCTCCAGCCCGCCGACCACCTCGGTCGTCGATCCGTCGGCGGGGTCGACCCGGACGATCCGGCTCCCTGCGAGAGGGGCGAGCAGGGTGCCGTCCGAGTCGACCGCGAAGGCGTTCACCAGGTCGAGCCCGCTCGCGACCGGCACGACCGACCCCTCGCCGGGGGCGAGCCGGTACAGGTCCGACCCGGTCACCATACGACCGACGTAGACCGTGCCGTCCTCCGCCACGTCGACCGGGTTCAACGCCGGACCGACCGGCGTCACCACCGAGTAACGACCGTCACGGATGACCCCCAGGTCGCCGCTCACGAAGCCCGTCACCCAGATCTCGCCGTCGGCACCCATCGCCACGTCGTCGGGTCCGGCACCCTCGGTGGGGATCCGGTCGGTGATGCGGCCCGTCGCCCGGTCGACGCCGAGAACCGAGTCCTCAACGATGCTCGCCACCCACAGGGTGTCCCCGTCGACGGTGATCCCGTTCTGCCCCGCCGGCGCGGCCTGGTCCACGGCCACCGTGGTCGAAGTCGACGCAGTGGATGCCGAGGTGTCGGACGGAGCGGTCGTCGACGACGCGTCGTCGCCGCTCGAGCAGCCGACCAGGGCCAGTGCGGCGACCACCGGGACGGCGACCGTGCGCAGCGAGCGGGGAGACATCGCCACACCGTAGGCAACCGGGTCCCACCCTGCGCCGGGATCCGCACGGTCGCCGCCGCAGGAGCGCGGACCCCGATCCGGGCCCCACTAGGGTGAGCCGGTCCGCCCGGCGGCAGTCCTCCCGTCGGGAGCTGTCGCCCCGATCACGTGCAGAGGCGTTCTGCCACGATGGCCCGCCGGCTCCCCTCCTGGATCCCGCGGCCCCTGGTCCTGGGCCGCAGACTGGTCGCCCTCCTGGGCCCGACCGGCGGTGCGGCGCGCCAGAGCCTGGTCGCGCTCCTGTTCAACTCGGCGACGAGCTTCATCGCCGGCGCGGTGCTCGGCTCCATCATCGGCACGTTCGAGGCCCTCCCCGGCCTGCTCGTCATGGTCCCGGCCGCGATCGGGCTGCGGGGCAACATCTTCGGCACCTTCGGCAACCGCCTCTCGACGTCGATCCACACCGGCACGTTCCGCCTGAGCGCCAAGCGGGAGACGGTCCTGGGGCAGAACGTCCTGGCGTCGATCGCCCTGACGTTCAGCCTGTCGCTGCTGCTGGCGGTCGTCGCCCGGGTGATCGCCGTCGGGCTGGGGGTCGAGAACACCATCGGGGTCCTGGACCTCGCGCTCGTGTCGGTCGCAGGCGGCCTGCTGGCCAGCGTCGTCGTGCTGGCGGCGACCCTCCTCCTCTCCATCGGCGCGGTGCGGCGCGGCTGGGACATGGACAACCTCGTCGCACCGACGGTGTCGACCCTGGGCGACGTCATCACCATCCCGGCGCTTTTCCTGGCCACCAAGCTGCTCGGCCACGGGTCGCTCACCGTCACGATGGCCTGGACGATGGTGGCGCTGACCGTCGTGGTGTTCGCCGGCGCCGTCCGCTCGAAGCTCGCCGAGCTCCGCCGCATCGTGTGGGAGTCCCTCCCGGTGCTGTCCGCCGCGGTGGTCCTGTCGACTCTCGCCGGGATCGCCGTGCAGAAGCAGCTCGCGGTGTTCGCCGCGCTGCCGGCGCTGCTGGTCCTGCAGCCGGCGTTCGTGAGCTCCGCCGGCGCGTTGGGCGGCATCCTGTCGAGCCGCACCGCGACCGACCTGCACCTCGGCGTGGTGGAGCCCACGATGCGACCCGGGCCGATCATCCGCCAGGACGCCCTGCTCGTGTTCGTGCTGGGCTTCCCCGTCTATCTGTTCAACGCGCTGGGGTCGGCCGGGGTGGCGTCGCTGCTCGGCCAGGCCGGTCCCGGCGTCGGCTGGACGGTCCTGCTGTCGCTCATCGGCGGCGCCGTGACCGTGGCGTTCGTGATCGCGCTGGCGTACTACTCGACGATGGCGGCGTGGCGCTTCGACGTCGACCCCGACACCTACGGGATCCCCGTGGTGACGGCGACCGTCGACTTCGTCGGCGTGCTGATCCTGATCGTGACCATGTACGCGCTCGGGATCGCGTAGTCAGGTCGCCGTTCAGCCGGCGTCGAGGAGATCGCTGACCAGCGCGGCGATCGGGCTGCGCTCGGACCGGGTCAGGGTGACGTGGCCGAAGAGCGGGTTGCCCTTGAGCAGGGAGACGACGCTCGAGATGCCGTCGCGGCGACCGACCCGCAGGTTGTCGCGCTGCGCGACGTCGTGGGTCAGGACCACCCGGCTGTTGTCCCCCAACCGGGTGAGCGCCGTGAGGAGCACCATCCGCTCGAGGTTCTGGGCCTCGTCGACGACGACGAAGCAGTCGGTCAGCGTGCGCCCGCGGATGTGGGTGAGCGGCAGGACGTCGACCAGGCCGCGCTCGACGACCTCGTCGATCACCTCGGGCCCGGCGATCGCCTCGAGGGCGTCGGTCACCGCCGCCGCCCAGGGCGACATCTTCTCCTGCTCGCTGCCGGGGAGGTAGCCCAGCTCCTGGCCGCCGACGGCGAAGAGGGGCCGGAAGATGATGACCTTGCGATGGGTGCGCCGCTCGAGCACCGCCTCCAGGCCCGCGGCGAGCGCCAGCACCGACTTCCCGGTCCCTGCCGAGCCGCCGAGGGACACGATGCCGACCGACTCGTCGGCCAGGAGGTCGAGCGCCACCCGCTGCTCCGCGGATCGCCCGCGGACGTCGAAGAGGTGGCGGTCGCCGTCGACGAGGTGGGCCAGACCGTCGCCGCGCTGGCGGGCGAGGGCGGAGCCGGCGGCGGACCGGAGCACGATCCCCGAGTTCGTCAGCGGGGCCATGCCGTCAGGAAGCGCCACCGCTCGGTCGTGGTACAGACGGTCGACGACCTCGGTCTCGACGTCGAGCTCGACCATCCCCGGCCAGGTGTCGGGGTCGACCATCTCGTGCCGGTACTCCTCGGCGCCGAGTCCGATCACGGCCGCCTTGAGGCGCAGGGGCAGGTCCTTGCTGACCAGCACGGTGTCGAGGCCCTTGTCCGCCAGGTTCCGCGCCACCGCCAGGATCCGGTGGTCGTTCACCCCCGACTGGAAGGCCATCGGCAACGACGAGCTGTCGACGTGGTTGAGCTCGACGCGGACCCGACCGCCGCGGTCGTTCACCGGGACCGGATCGGTCAGGGTGCCGTTGGTCAACCTCAACCGTTCGAGCGCCCTCAACGCCTCGCGGGCGGACCACCCGAGCTCGGGGTGCTGGCGCTTGGCCTCCAGCTCCGTGAGGACGACGAGGGGGATGACCACGTCGTGCTCGTCGAACTTCTCGAGCGCTGCAGGGTCCGCCAGCAGCACCGAGGTGTCGAGGACATAGGTGCGTGTGTCGATGGTGCCGAACCTATCCCCGGCCGCGCATCGTTCCCGGGCTTTCGCACCGATCCGATGTGAACGTTGCGTGAAGCACCGGTGAGGCCACGGCGAACCCGATCGATGCCGTTCGACCAGGTTCGCCCAACTCCGTCGAACGGTCGTTAGCATCGACCCGACCCCGGAGGACTTCCCCACATGAGCGACGAACAGCCACCCCAGCCCGGCGCCACCCCGCCACCGCCCCCGGGCGCGCCGTCGACACCTCCTCCCCCGCCGCCGGCCGCGCCCTCGGCTCCGCCGCCCTCCACGCCGCCGCCACCTCCGGCCGCGCCCCAGGAGCCGCCGACCCAGGTGACCAACCCGACGGTGCCCGTGCCCCCCGTGGCACCCCAGCAGCCCTACGGCGCGCCGGCCCAGCCGGCCCCTCCGTACGCGCCGCCCGGAGCTCCCGCACCGCAGGCACCGGCCTACGCGCCGCCGGGCGCACCCGGAGCCCCCGGGCAGGCGGCCCCTGCCTACGCGCAGCCTCCCGGCGGTGCCCCGCCGTACGGCGGCTATCCCGCCGCTGCGGCGCCCGGCGACCCCGCTGCAGGCCAGCCCGCCAAGAAGAAGAGCAAGGCGGGGCTGATCATCGCCCTGCTCGTGGTGCTGCTGCTGATCGTGGGCGGCATCGTGGCGTTCCTCGTCGCCGGCGGGTCCTCCGGGGCCACCGCCACCATCGACGAGTGCCGCATCGACGCCGACGGTTCCCTCACGGCGAGCGGGAAGCTCGAGGACGGCGACGGCGCCACCAAGGTCACGGTCGAGTTCCGCAACTCCGACGGCGACGCCGTGGTCGACTCGGGCACCGACGACGCCAAGGCCCCGGGCGACTGGGAGGTCACCGGATCGGCTCCCGACGACGTGCAGCGCGTGACCTGCGTCGTCACCAAGGTCGGGGACTGAGCCTCCGGGCGCCCGATCGGACGCCCGCCACGACCGCCGACGACCCGCGCATCTGACGCCCCGTCAGATGCGCGGGTACCGTCTGGCCCCATGAACCTCGACCTGACCGAGGAAGAGCTCGCCTTCCGCGACGAGGCCCGCACCTGGCTCCGCGACAACCTCCCCACGGAGGAGCGTCCGCCGGAGGGCCCCGAGATGCGAGCCTTCGACCTGGCCTGGCAGCGCACCCTGTTCGACGGCGGATGGGCGGGGATCAGCTGGCCGAAGGAGTACGGCGGCCGCGGCCTCTCCGACATCCAGCAGATGATCTGGTACGAGGAGTTCGCCCGCGCCAACCCGCCGTTCACGCTGAACAACTCGTGCACGTTCGTCGGCAACAACCACGGCGGACCGACGATCATCGTCAACGGCACCGAGGAGCAGAAGTCCGCGTACCTACCGCCGATCCTCAGGGGTGAGGTCGTGTGGTGCCAGGGCTTCTCCGAGCCCGGCGCCGGCAGCGACCTCGGCAGCTTGACCTGCAAGGCCGAGATCGACGGCGACGAGCTCGTCGTCAACGGTCAGAAGACGTGGACCAGCTACGCGCACGTCGCGGACCTCCAGGAGCTGCTCGTCCGCACCGACCCCGACGCCCCCAAGCACAAGGGCATCAGCTGGGTGGTGTGCGACATGAACACCCCCGGCATCGAGATCCGGGAGATCCGGACGATGAGCCACGTGACGGACTTCTGCGAGGTCTTCTACGACGACGTGCGCATCCCGCTCACCAACGTGGTCGGCGGGCTCAACAACGGGTGGCGGACCGCCATGTCCACGCTGAGCTTCGAGCGCGGCACCGCGTTCATGGCCGACCAGGTCGAGCTGGCCTCGACCGTCGAGCGCCTCATCGGCGAGGCCCGGGACCGCACCGACGCCCGGGGCAGGGCGCTGATCGAGGACGAGGAGATCGCCCGCCGCCTGGCCACCGCCCGGGCCGAGGTCGACGCGCTCAAGGCCATGACGATCACCGGGATCAGCCGCACCGCCCGCACGGGCGTGCCGGGCGCCGAGGGATCGATGATCCGGTTCTTCCACGGCGAGCTCCACCAGCGCGTGTACCAACTGGCGCTCGACATCATCGGAGGGGAGGCCCTGCGCCTCACCCCGGTCGACGGCGACGTCTGGACCGGGCCCTACCTCCAGAGCTTCGCCTACACGATCGGCGGCGGGACCACCGACATCCAGCGCAACATCGTCGGAGAGCGCGTCCTCGGGCTCCCCCGGGCCTGACGCCTCCGACTCGACGACGGGACCACCCATGGATCTTCTGCCCACCCCTGAACAAGAAGAGATCGTCACCACGGTCCGTGCCCAGCTCGACAAGCAGTTCGAGCTGAACTCGCTCGCCGAGCGCGACGGCGCCGACCAGGTCGTCGACCCCGAGCTGTGGCGTCGTTGCGCCGAGCTCGGCTGGTTCGGCCTCGGTCTCGAGGAGGAGCTCGGCGGCGTGGGCTACACCCTCGTCGAGGAGGCGCTCCTCTTCGCCGAGCTCGGATCGCACGCCACCCCGGGCCCGTTCCTCGCCACGGTGCTGGGTGCTCGCCTCGCGGCGGTGCAGGGCGACGCGGAGCTGGCCGCCCGCATCCTCGCCGGCGAGGCCGTCATCGCCCTCGCCGAGGCGGAGGGCCCCTCGACCGTCGGAGCCACGGTCTCGGGCTCGTTCCGCGTCACCGATCCGGGCGGCGCCGACCTGTTCCTGGTCGTCGGCCAGGACCCCGCCGAGGGGATGGCGATCGTCGGATCGTCGCCGGTCACGAGCGAGCCGTCCCTGGACCTGCTCGTCCCGCTCGGCGTGGTCGAGCTCGACGGTGCGGAGGCACTGGTGAGCACCGACGACAGCGCGGACCTCGCCCTGCGAGCGACCGTGCTCATCGCGTCGGAGCTGGCCGGCAACGCCACGGCGACGGCCGCCCAGTCGGTCGAGTACGCCAAGGACCGCGAGCAGTTCGGCAAGCCGATCGGGTCGTTCCAGGCGGTCAAGCACCGGTGCGCCGACATGGCCGTGCGCGCCGAGGCCGCGACCTCGCTGGCGCGCTACGCGTCGCTCGCCGTGGCCGAGGGCCGCGCCGACGGCGCGTTCCACGCGAACGCGGCCTGGTCGGTGGCGTCCGGCGCGGCGATCACCAACGCGCAGGTCAACGTGCAGAACCACGGCGGCATCGGCTTCACGTGGGAGCACACCGCCCACCGCTTCGTGACCCGGGCGCAGTTCCTGGTCCGGACGCTCGGCTCGCGTCCCGAGCGCCTGGCCGACCTGCTGTCGGAGCCGGCACCGGCCTGAGGACCGTCGCCCGGATGAGCACCTCCCGCCCCGAGGGCATCGCGATGGACGCCGGTGAGCTCCACGAGTTCATGGCGGGCGCGTTCGACCGTCCGCTCACGTGGAGGATCGAGCGGGTCGAACCGGAGCTGGTCAGGGTCCGCCAGCCGGTCGGCGGTGGCGACCTGCGACCCGGCGGCACGGTGTCGGGGCCGACGTTGATGGGCCTGGCCGACGGCGTCGCGTACATCGCGATCCTGTCCCGCATCGGCCCCGCTGCCCTAGCGGTCACCACCAACCTGAACATCAACTTCCTGAGGCGACCGCAGCCCGTCGACCTGGTGGCCGATGCCCGGCTGATCAAGCTCGGCCGGACCCTCGCTCTGTGCGAGGTGCTGATGTACTCCGACGGCGGCGAGCCGGGCGACCTGGACCGACCCGTCGCCCAGGCGGTCGTCACGTACTCGATGGCGTTGCTCGACGCGGCTGGCGGACCGCCCGGCGACGCATGACGTCGGACGCGGCGTGGTGCGTAGGGTGACGGCGTGACCGTCGACATGCTCACCACCTCGGCCCGGGTGATCGCCGGCGAGGTCCCGCCGGCCGCATTCGGCTCCATCGGCCTGACCGACCGGCCCGAGCTGCACCCGATCGACGACGACGTGGCGTTCGTGGCGGCCTTCTCGAACGTGGCTGCGTTCAGAGGGACCGGCAACGGAACGGCGGCACGGGACGAGCTGCTGCTCGTCGACGTGAGCAGCGCGCTCCACGGAGCGGAGGTCCACCGTCACGTCCGCTCTTTCACCGCCGCACCGCTGCGGACCGTGGTGTACACCCACGGCCACCTCGACCACGTCGGCGGGATCAGGTGGTTCGAGGCCGAGGCCGAGGAGCGCGGCGACCCCCGACCGACGGTGATCGCCCACGAGCGGGTCGTCGACCGCTTCGAGCGGTACCGGATGACCGCCGGCTACAACGGCGTGATCAACCAGCGCCAGTTCCGCCTGGCCGAGCCCTACTTCCCGACGGACTTCCGCGAACCGGACCGCACCTACCGGACCGACACGCTCACCTCGGTCGGCGGCCACGGCGTCGAGCTGCACCACGCCCGCGGCGAGACCGACGACCACACGTGGGCGTGGTTGCCCGAGCGCAGGATCCTGTGCGCCGGCGACATGTTCATCTGGGTGTCACCCAACTGCGGGAACCCGCAGAAGGTGCAGCGCTATCCGCTCGAGTGGGCGGCGGCCCTGCGACGGATGTCCGAGCTGGGCGCCGAGCTCCTGCTCCCCGGGCACGGCCCCGCGATCGCCGGCGTCGACGACATCGCCCTGGTCCTCGGCACCGCCGCCGGGTACCTGGAGTCGATCACCTCCCAGACCCTGCAGATGATGAACGACGGATCACGGCTCGACGACATCGTCCACTCCGTGCGCGTGCCCGACGACCTGGTCGACCTGCCGTGGCTGCGACCGATCTACGACGAGCCGGAGTTCGTCGTCCACAACGTCTGGCGGCTCTACGGCGGCTGGTACGACGGCAACCCGGCGCGGCTGAAGCCGGCCCCGGACGCCGAGCTCGCTGCAGAGGTGGCCGAGCTCGCAGGCGGAGCATCCGTCCTCGCGGCGCGGGCCGAGGCGCTCGCCGCCTCCGGAGACCTGCGACTCGCCGGACACCTCGCCGAGATGGCGGTTCAGGCCGCTCCAGACGATCCCGGGGTGCACGCCGTCCGGGCCGACGTCTTCGGAGCACGGGCCGCAGCGGAGGCGTCGCTCATGGCGAGCGGGGTGTTCCTCTGGGCCGCGCACGAGTCAGGGCAACACCGAGAGGGCATGTGATGACGGTCTTGGACAGGTTCAGAGTGGACGGCAAGGTGGCTCTGGTCACCGGCGCGGGTCGAGGCATCGGCCGGGCCAGCGCCCTCGCGCTCGCCGAGGGCGGAGCGGACGTCGTGATCGCCGCTCGCACGCTCGAGCAGATCGAGGAGGTGGCCGAGGAGGCACGGGCCTTCGGCGTGCGCGCCGAGCCGGTGGCCTTCGACGTGATGGAGCTCGACCGCCTCGGGGAGCTCGTGGCGGTGGCGACCGAGCGGCTCGGCGGGCTCGACCTGCTGGTCAACAACGCCGGCGGTTCCTTCCCCAAGCCGCTGCTCGAGACGAGCGTCGCGAGCTTCGAGCGAGCGTTCCGGTTCAACGTGACGACCGCTCTGGAGCTGACCAAGCAGTCGGTCCCGGCCATGCTCGCCCGAGGCGGCGGATCGGTGGTCAACATCTCCTCCGCGATCGGCCGGCTCACCGATCGGGGCTTCGCCGCCTACGGCACGGCCAAGGGCGCGCTGACCCACCTCACCCGCCTCATGGCCAGCGATCTGTCGCCCCACATCCGGGTCAACGGCATCGCCACCGGGTCGATCGCCACCTCGGCGCTGGACATGGTCCTCACCGACGACGGCCTGCGCACCGCCATGGAGGACGCCACCCCGCTCAAGCGCCTGGGCGACCCAGAGGACATCGCCGCCGGGGTGCTCTACCTCTGCTCGCCCGCCGGGAGCTTCCTCACCGGGAAGCTGCTCGAGATCGACGGCGGCGTGGAGGCACCGACGTTGGGGTTGGGTCTCCCCGACCTCGAGATCCCGACGGCCGAGTAGCGGCGCCGCAGGTCGACGGCGGTCCGGTCCCCGCCGGCCACCGAGTGCATGTAATATGCATGCATGCCCAACGTCCAAGTCCGCGACGTCCCCGACGACGTCCACCGCGCGCTCGTCCGACGCGCCGAGCAGGCCGGCCAGTCGCTGCAGCAGTTCCTGGCCAACCAGCTCGGCGTCATCGCGGCGACGCCGAGCACCGAGGACATCCTCGCCCGGATCGAGAGTCGCTCGTTGGGCACCCTCTCCGCAGCCACGACGATCGAGATTCTCGACTCGGAACGTGATCGTCGTTGACGCCTCCGTCCTGGCGCCGGCTGTCGCCGACCGGGGTGAGGACGGTCAGCGCATCCGCCAGCGACTTCGCGGCGAGACGGTCATCGGCCCGGATCTCCTCCGACTCGAGGTCGTCTCCGTCCTGCGACGACACGCCGGCAACGGCGCCTTGACCGATCAGCAGGCCGACGACGCGGTCGACGACCTGTTGGCGTTCCCGATCACGGTGCTCCCCACGTTTCCCCTCCTCGGCCGCGCCTGGGAGCTCCGACACAACGTGAGCGTGTACGACGCCTCCTACATCGCCCTCGCCGAGGCCGTCGGCCAGCCGCTGCTGACCGCCGACCGACGACTCGCCAACGCACCCGGGCTCCGATGCGACGTCGAGATCCTGTAGCCCGTGGCTCCGGTTTGCAGCGTCAGGATTACCAACCCGGAGCGTCCCACCCGCGATGAATGATGGAGTGTGCGGTCGTCGGCACAGATGACCGTTCGACGACGCAGCGAGCGTCCAAGGGAGCATCAGATGAGGCCACTCCGCTACTCGATCAACGTCACGCTCGACGGCTGCTGCCACCACGAGGCCGGCGTACCGCCGGACGAGGAGTCCATGCGCTACTGGACGGCCCAGATGGAGCGGGCCGATGCCCTGATCTTCGGGCGGGTCACCTACGAGATGATGGAGTCGGCCTGGCGGCGGCCCGCGTCCGGAACGTGGCCCGACTGGATGGGCGAGAGCGACATCCCCTTCGCCGAGAGCATCGACCGGGCCCCGAAGTACGTCGTGTCGAGCACTCTGACCGCACCCGACTGGAACGCCGAGCTGGTGCACGGCGATCTCGGGGAGGTCGTCCGCCGTCTCAAGGAGGAGCCGGGCGACGGCCTGTGGGTCGGCGGAGTGACGCTGCCGACGGCGTTGACGGACCTCGGCCTGATCGACGAGTACGAGTTCCTCGTGCAACCGGTCATCGCAGGCCACGGCCCGACGCTCCTCGCCGGCCTGCACGAGCGCGTCCAGCTCGAGCTGGTCGATCGCCAGGAGTTCGGCTCGGGAGTGGTGGCTCTGCGGTTCCGCCCGGCGCAGTCCGCGACCTGACGGCCTCCCGCCTCGTCGGCCGTGCCCCCCGACGCGCTCGCCCGGCATTCAGTCGGAACGTCGGGCCGTTCGACCTCGGATCAGCCACACCAGCTGGAGCGCACACGCCGCGGCGGCGACCAGCCCGACCACTGCACCGACGATGAGGGACCAACGCCGGCCGCCCCCTGCAGATGCTGCCGACGATGCGCTGCCGGCCAGGAACCACAGGCTGATCCCGAGCGCCGCGAGCCAATAGGGCCAGGGCAACGCACGCGCGACCGCACCGCGGGACTGGCTCCGGACCACATCATCGGAACGGCTCGGGCCGGCGTCCGCGTCGAGCCCCAGTTCGTGTCGCAGGAATCCAGGGGTCTCGACGAGGCGGTTCACGACGAACAGCTCGACGTCACCATCCGCGACATCGAGACGTAGACGGGTGCGCAGTCCGCCCGAGAACGGGCCGGAGTCGAGCGACGAGGGCTCCAGCCCGACCCATGTGATCTGGTCTCTCGCAGACTCCCAGTCCTGACCCCCGAACAGTCGATCCAGTCGGTGAGCGGAGAAGCAGATCCGGCGAGAGGTGAGATACAGCCGCCCGCCCACGGCCCGCCCACCCTGCGTGCGGTTCGCCAGTGCGCGCCACACGATCGACTCGCCGACCTCCAGAGCGGGCTCCGGGAAGATCACTCCCATGTCGGCAGGATACGGGCGACCGCTCGGATCGATGCTCGCCCGGAGGTCGGCGCCGGTCGGCCTCGCCTTGGCCATCTCGTCAGCCGGATTCCAGATGGAGTCAGTCCGTCGAGACGATGCCGCTCCCCATCATCACGCTGTACGCGACAGCCACTCCGATCCCGGCGAGCAACCCGCCGGCGACGACGCACGGCCAGAACCTCGCAGGCTCGGCGATGAACCGCCCACCGAGTGCGATCGTGGCGATGGCAACGACGCCGGCAGAGGCCAACCCGGCCAGAACGAGGCCATCCGGCGCCTCCATCGGGTACGGCACCACTCCGACGCTCATGGCCACCAGAGCGCAGATCACGAACAGGACCGCTCCGAGCACCGCCGTCACGAGGACCTTGGTGTCGGAACCCTGCCGTCCACCCCGGAGGTCGCTGAACACCACGGACCCATTGTGCCAGTGGGCCTTCCCCGACCCACCGGACGACATGATCACCACCTAGCGCGTCCTCGGCGAGCGCCGAGCGCACGCGAGGGCCCTGCCGTCACCGCAGGGGAACGCTCTCGGCCACACCCAGCCACGGTTCCGGGTACGCGACGATCCCGATCCACCACCGGTCGACCTGGACGTCGCAGACGACCACCTCGTCGGAGACGGTGGCGAGGACCTGGCTCACGCCGGGCTCCGCCTGCCCGTAGGCATAGCTGTGGCCGTCGAACCACCCCGCTCCTCCGCCTGCGGCCGGTCCGAGGTCGCCCGCCGACCGCCAGTGACCCGCGTCGTCCCGGGTGAGCTTCTCGATCGTCTCGTGCGGACGGCCTCCGAGCCCGCCGTTGCTGTCGAGGACCATCACGGCCACCCGATCGGTCGCCACCGATGCGAGCACCCGCGCCGTCGGGACGTCCGCCCACCCTGCGGCAGCGAGCAGCGTCGCCTCGTCGACCCCGTCGGGCCCCCGCTCCTCCTCCACTGCACCAGGGTGCCACCTCGATGCATGCGGACCACGGGAACTTCCGAGGTCCGCGCGACGTCACATCCGCCGAGCCGTCGAGCAGGATCGCGGCACTGCACCGCATGTGGCGGCGCGGGAACGGGAGCGCACCGAGGTGCGGAGAAGGGGAGGTGGGATCGTGGGGATCTCGACGATTCGAGAGAGCCGGACCGGAGGCCGTCGCATCTTCGTGGCGGCGCTCCTGCTGGGGCTCGGCGGCCTGGTCATGGGCTGTGCCAACGCCGGTGACGACGACTCGTCGTCCGGGGACTCCGGAACCGCCGAGTCCGCAGCGGTCGACGGTCCGCAGTCGGACCAGTCCGCATCCGGGGGCGGCGACGCAGCCCCGGCCGCGGTGTCTCCCGACGCCGTGGAGAAGGCCGCCACGGAGGGCCGCCTCCGCACCTCCACGGCGAACGTGGCCCTCGGGGTGGACGAGGTCGGCACGTCGGTGAAGCGTGCGTCGGACGCCGTCGCCCAGGTCGGCGGCTTCACGGCGACGGAGGACGTCGACCTCGAGGGCGACGGGCGCGCCTCGGTGTCCTACCGGGTGCCGGCGGACCGCTTCGACGATGCGCTCACCGCGTTGGGCGCGCTGGGCGAGGTGCGCACCAAGGACGTGCAGACCGACGACGTGACGGCCACGTACGCGGACCTCGAGAGCCGGGTGGCGGCGCTGCGTACGAGCGTCGAGCGGCTCCACGGCTTCCTCGCACAGACGACTGATGTGGGACAGGTCGCCACCATCGAGGCCGAGCTCACGCGCCGGGAGGCGGAGCTCGAGTCCACCGAGGGACAGCGCCGCGCGCTCGCCGACCAGGTCGCCCTCTCCACGATCACCGTGGTGTTCGAGTCGGTCGACGGGACGGTCGACAACCTCCCGACGTTCCTCGGCGGGCTCGAGACCGGCCGCGACGTCGCCGCCTCGCTGTTCGCCGCCACCGCGGCGACGGTCGGCTTCCTCGTCCCGTTCCTGCCGGTGATCGCGCTGGCGTTCGCCGCGATCGTCCTGATCCGCCGCCGTCGGCGCCGGCTCACCCCGGCCGACCAGCCCTCGACCTGAACCCTCGGGATCGGCCCGGACCGATCGCCTGAGGCAGACGGCCCGCTGGACGGTCGGGCTGTCGACGACCGGACGAGCGAGGACGTGGCAGCCCGATGTCACCACTATGGGTGGTCATAGTCGCGCTGAGCGTCGATAGGCTGGCTCGGTGGCGCGTTGGCTCAGGCGGTATGACGACGATGGAGGAGAGCGCTTCCAGGCGTTCGAGCACCTGCTCGACCGCCTCTTCGCCCGATTCCTCAGCGTCGCCACGCCCCAGCTCGACGCCGCGCTGCTGACGACCGTCGAGGAGCTGGGTCGCTTCGTCGGAGCGGATCGCAGCTACATCATCCGGTACGACTGGTCGACCCGCACCACGACGATGACCCACGAGTGGTGCAACGACGGCGTCGAGCCGTCGTTCGACATGGAGCAGGCGCTCCCCATGGAGATCGCCCCCCGCCAGCAGGCGCTGCTCGCGAACATCGACGTCAACCAGATCGACGACGTCGCCGCGCTGGGCCCGGGCTGGGAGGAGGACAGGGACTTCCTCGCCGCCGAGGGCATCACCGCGATCCTCGAGGTGCCGTTCGCGATCGACGGCGAGCTGGCCGGCGTCATCGGCTTCGACGCCGTCCACGGTCCGTTCGCGTGGCGGAGCTCCGACGTGACGGCGCTCAAGGCGGTGGCCTCGCTACTGGCCAACGTCCTGGCCCGGACGATGGCAGAGGGGGTCCTCGACGACACGGTCCGGGAGCTGCGGGCCGTCTTCGGCGACGCTCCCGTCCCCCTGATGCTGCTCGACCACACCGGCACGGTGCTGCGGGCGAACCAGGCGGCACTCGAGATGTTCGGAGCGGACATGGACGAGCTGGTCGGGTCCAACGCCCTGCACCGCATCCAGCCGGCCGACCTGACCGAGGTCGCTCCCCGCTGGGTGGAGATGCTCGAGCGCGACGGGCCGGACCGCTCCACCGACGAGGTCCGGTTCCTCACGCCGGTCGGCTACCGCTGGCACCGGGTCGACGCCTCGGCCACCCGAACGGCGAACGGCGACTTCCAGTACTCGACGGTGCACCTGGTCGACGTGGACGACGCCCATCGCACCGCCAACCAGCTCGGCCGGAGCGAGCGACGGTTCGGCTCGCTGGTCGAGACCCTGCCCGACGCGGTCATGCGCTTCGACCGCAACCACCGCATCACCTTCGCCAACGCCGCCGCCATCCGCACCAGCCAGGAGCTGGCCGCGGCCGGAGTCGTCATGCGTGCCGGATGGCCGCGGCTCGAGCGCACCTCCGCGAGCACGCTCAAGGAGTCGCTCAGCACGGTGCTCTCCAAGGGCCGTCCCGTCACCGTCGAGTACTCCGTCGGCATGGGCGACGCCGCCCGCTGGTGCGAGTCGACGTTCGTCCCCGAGTTCGCGGCCGACGGCACGGTCGAGTCCGTGCTCCTCGTCGCCCGCGACATCACCCACCGGCGGACCCAGGAGGCGGAGCTCGAGCACCAGGCCACGCACGACATCCTCACCGGCCTGCCCAACCGCTCGCTTCTGCTGTCGCTGCTGGCCGGAGCCGTCGCGAGCCGGCCCGACGAGCCCGGCGACCGGCGCCTCGCACTCCTCTTCCTCGACCTCGATCGGTTCAAGACCGTCAACGACACGCTCGGTCACGGGACCGGCGACGAGCTCCTGTGCCGCGTCGCCGATCGCCTGAGCGCCGTCCTCCGGCCCTGCGACACCCTCGCCCGACTCGGCGGCGACGAGTTCACGGTCCTGCTCCCCGACGTCGGACCGGGCGAAGCCGCCGTGGTGGCCGAGCGCCTCCAGGGCTCGCTCGACACCCCGATCGACATCGACGGGATCACGTTCCGCATGACCGTGTCGATCGGCGTCGTCGAGGCCGAGGAGCCCGCGGCGCCCGCCGACCTGCTGCGCTGGGCCGACGCCGCCATGTACGAGGCCAAGGCCCAGGGTCGCAACCGGGTCGCGTGCTTCGACGCCCGGATGCGCGCCGAGGTGAGCGAGCGGAACGAGCTCGACCGGGACCTGGCCGGCGCGCTCGACCGCGGCGAGTTCGTCCTGCACTACCAGCCCGAGGTCGACCTCCTCACCGGGGAGACCGTCGGCTGCGAGGCCCTCGTCCGGTGGCACCACCCGACGATGGGCACGATGTCGGCCGACCGCTTCATCTCGCTCGCGGAGGAGAACGGCACGATCGTCACGCTCGGACGTTGGGTGCTGCACGACGCCTGCCACACCGTCGCCCGGTGGCGTGACGAGGGCGTGGTCGCCCAGGACTTCGTGCTCCGGGTGAACCTGTCACCGCGCCAGATCGACCAGGCCGGGCTGGCCGCCGAGGTGGCCCACCTGCTCGATGCCGTCGGTCTGCCGGCCCGCCAGCTGTGCCTCGAGATCACCGAGACGGCGCTGATGCGCGACGTGCGCGCCGGCATGGCCGCTCTCACCGAGCTCCACGACGTCGGCGTGCAGCTGGCCGTCGACGACTTCGGCACCGGCTACAGCTCGCTCAGCTACCTCAAGCGCTTCCCTCTCGACGTGCTCAAGGTCGATCGCAGCTTCGTCGACGGGCTGCCCGACGAAGCCCACGACGTCGCGATCACCACGGCGATCCTCGACCTGGCCCGGTCCCTCGACCTGTCGGTCACCGCCGAGGGGGTGGAGACGATCGAGCAGCGCGACGCCCTCATCGACATGGGTTGTCGTCACGCGCAGGGCTACCTGTTCGGGCGACCGATGCCCGCCGAAGAGCTGATCGCCCACATCGCCGAGGCCGGCCGGGCTGCGTCCGATCGGTCGCCGGCCGCCACGCGCAACTAGAACACGTTCTCGTTTCCTCGGTAGGGTGCCGCCGGACCGGCGCAGGGCCGGTCACCCGGATTCCGAGGGGGAGCCATGCCGGCAGTCCTGACCGAGCGCGAGGGCCACCTGCTCATCGTGACGCTGAACCGTCCCGAGCGTCAGAACGCGATCAACGGCGAGATGCTCGTCCTGATGCTCGACGCGTTCCGCGAGGCCGACGAGGACCCCGACATCCGCGTCGTCATCCTCACCGGTGCCGGTGGCAACTTCTGCTCCGGTGCGGACCTCAAGGAGATGGCCGGCGGCTTCGCCGGCAACGCGGATTCCGTGGTCGACGTCCAGGCCCGCATGGCCGAGGATCCCGACCTGCACTGGAAGGCGCTGCTGCGCTCCTGGCGTCCGTCGGTGCCGATCATCCTCGCTGCAGAGGGCACCGCCATCGCCGGCGGGACCGAGCTGCTCGGGGCCACCGAGATCCGCGTCGCGGGAGAGTCCGCCAAGTTCGGCATCTCCGAGGTCAAGTGGTCGCTCTACCCGATGGGCGGCTCCGCGGTCCGCATCCCCCGCCAGATCCCCTACACGGTCGCGTGCGAGCTGCTCCTCACGGGTGAGCACATCTCGGCGCAGCGTGCCCTCGACCTGGGCCTGATCGGTCACGTCGTCCCCGACGGCGAGGCGCTGGCCAAGGCCAAGGAGATCGGCCACGTCATCGGCGACTACAGCGCCCCCCTCGCGGTCAAGGCGCTGCTGCGGACCCTCCGTGAGACCAACGGCATGGAGGAGCAGGAGGCGCTCGACCACGAGTTCACCTACGGGTGGGACGTGTTCGCCTCCGAGGACGCCAAGGAGGGCCCGCGGGCGTTCAAGGAGAAGCGCAAGCCGAACTTCCAGGGCAAGTGAGCCGCACCCCGCGCCGCCGCGCGGGGTGCCTCCGCCCATGGATCACACTGGTCATCGACTGAACTGAGTCGTCGTCGGCACGTCGCCGTCGACCGAACGGGGGAACAACATGGATCTCGGCCTGCAGCTCGGCTACTGGGGACAGCTCCCGCCGCCCGACTGGGTGGAGCGCTCGGTGGAGGCCGAGCGCCTCGGGTTCACCTCGATCTGGGCCGCCGAGGCCTGGGGATCCGACGCGTTCAGCCCGCTCGCGTACCTCTCGGCGGTGACCGAGCGCGTGAAGCTGGGGACCGCCGTGGCCCAGCTCGCGGCGCGCACGCCGACGGCCACGGCCATGTCGGCGATCACGGTCGACCACCTCTCGAACGGCCGGTTCCGCCTGGGTCTCGGGGTCTCGGGCCCCCAGGTGGTCGAGGGCTGGTACGGGCGACCGTCCGACAAGCCCCTCGCGCGCACCCGGGAGTACGTCGAGATCATCCGGCGCGTCGTGGCCCGCGAGGAGCCGCTCGACTTCCAGGGCGAGTTCCACCAGCACCCGTACTCGGGCGAGGGGTCGGTCGGGCTCGGCAAGTCGCTCAAGTCGATCGTCCACCCGCTGCGCCGGGAGATCCCGATCTACCTCGGGGCCGAGGGGCCCAAGAACGTCACGCAGACGGCGGAGATCGCCGACGGGTGGCTGCCGCTCTACTACTCGCCGTTCCGCCAGGACGTCTACGCCGACCAGCTCGCCGGGGCCAAGGACGGGTTCCAGGTCGCGGCGCTGGCCATGTTCGGCGTGACAGAGGACGACGAGCCCGAGACCATCGAGAACGCGCTCGCCGGCACCCGGGCGATGCTCGCCTTCTACATCGGGGGCATGGGCGCCAAGGGCCAGAACTACCACACCAAGCTGGCCGCCCGGATGGGCCTCGGCGAGCAGGCCGAGAAGATCCAGGAGCTGTTCTTCGAGGGCCGCTCCGACGAGGCGGTGTTCGAAGTGCCGGTCGAGTTCGCGGACGAGATCTCCCTCGTCGGCACGCCGGCGCGCATCGCCGACCGCGTGGCGGCGTGGAAGGAGTCCGCTGTCACCGAGATCCTCGTGGCCGCCGGCTCCATGGAGCAGGTCCGCCAGGCCGCGGAGATCATCCTCCCGGTCTGAGCCGGCCCCCGGCGTGACCCGGCGCGGCCGGCACGCGTCTCTGTGCACTGCGCGTCGCCCCACCACGCTCGGAGCACACAGAGCTGCGACCCGGCGGTCAGTCCGAGCGGTAGGTCAGCTCGACGCCACCGAAGGACACGATCTCACCCCCGGCGAGCGGCACGTCGGCCTCGACCCGGGCACCGTCGACGAACGTGCCGTTGGTCGAGCCGAGGTCGCGCACCCGGACGCCGCCGCCGTCCACGACGAGCTCGGCGTGTCGACGGCTGACGAGGCTGTCGGCCAGCGGCACCGACGCCCCCGGCTGCCGGCCGACGAGGTGCCGGCCGCGCGACAGGTGCACGACCTGGCCGTCGGGCAGGCGCACGCTCCCGCCGTCGGAGCGCGTCCCGCTCCGATGCGTCCGGAACGGGTCGCCGGACACGTCGGCGTCGCCCGGCGACGGAGGATCGATCGCCGGGTCCTGGTCGAGCACCTGCTGCTCCAGCCGGCGGAGCTCCGGCCCGGGCTCCAGGCCCAGCTCGTCCACGAGAGCCGTGCGGACCTGGCGGTAGGCGGCCAACGCGTCGGCCTGCCGACCGCTCCGGTACAGCGCCAGCATCAACCGACCCCACAGCTCCTCACGGAAGGGGAGGTCGGCGGCGAACGGCTCGAGGTCGTCGACGACCTCGTGGTGACGCCCCATGTCGAGGAGGACGTCCGCACGCAGCTCGACCGACCGCACCCGCCGCTCGGCCAGCCGGGTGGCGACGGCGTCGAACCAGTCGGTGGGACGTACGTCGGACAGCGCAGGACCCCGCCAGAGGGCGAGGGCACGGTCCAGGTGGTCGAGCGCGAGCTCTGCGTTCCCCGAGGAGCTCTCGCGGGTGCCCCGGGCGGCCAGGTCCTCGAACGCCCGGAGGTCCGTGGTGGCGACCAGCTCGTAGCCGACGCGCTGGAACGGCAGGACCGAGGACCCCGACCGGGCCGGTCGGGACGGCTCCAGCAGCTTCCGCAGACCCGACACGTGCTGCTGAAGGGTGTGTTCCAGGCGTTCGTCGGCGTCGCGGTCCCACACGACGCGGACCAGCTGCTCGGCCGGGACCGGCGCGGACTCGACGGCCAGGGCGGCCAGGATCGCGGCCTGCTTGGCGCCCGGGACCCCGACCGTCCGGCCGTCGACCGAGACGACGAGCGGGCCCAGAACATCGACGCGGACCTCGGGCGTGGGCCCCGCTGCGTCGTCGGGCGTCCGTTGAGCAGTGACCATCGACCGGGTATCTTGCCCCGCCAGGGAGTGCGCGGTGGACGACGAGGCTGAACGCGAACGACTCGCCCGCGCCCTGGCCGACCACGACGTCGGCCGGGTCATCGGGCGGGGTCAGTTCGGAGTGGTGTGGTCGGCGCGCCACATCCACCTGTCGCGCGACGTCGCGATCAAGCGGCTCGACCACCAGATCTCCCTCGACGCCGAGCACAGCACCCGGTTCCGCCGTGAGGCCCGGACGCTCGCGCAGCTCGACCACAAGCACGTGGTTGCGGTCCACGACTACCGCGAGGTCGACGGGATGCGCCTCCTGGTGATGGAGCTGCTCCGGGGCGGGACCCTTGCCGATCGCCGCGCCGACATGCCGATCGAGACCGCCGTGGCCGCGACCCTGGCTGCGGCGTCGGGACTCCACCATGCCCACGCAGCCGGGGTGCTGCATCGCGACGTGAAGCCCGAGAACCTCATGTTCGACACGAGCGGCGTCCTGAAGGTCACCGACTTCGGGCTGGCACGCGGCGACACCGGCGAGACCATGGTCGAGGTGAGCCGTGTCGGCACCTTCTTCGGGACGCCCGCCTACGTCGCTCCCGAGCAGGCCGCCTCCGCTCTCGCCGAGGGCTGGCCGCCCGTCGGCCCGGCCGCCGACGAGTACTCCCTCGCCGCCATCCTCTACGAGACGATCTCCGGTGAGCTCACCCACGACCGCGCCGGTGGGGGCATCGCCCTGTGCCACCGGAGGATGAGCGAGCCGGCCCAACCGCTCGCGTCGGTCGCACCCGACGTCCCCGCCGCCATCGCCCGCGTCGTGGACCGGGCCCTGGCGACCCAGCCATCGGATCGCTTCGCCACCACCGAGGAGTTCGGCGTCGCCCTCGCCGACGCCGCGACCGCGAGCTTCGGCAGCGGGTGGCTCAGCCGGGCCGACGTCGGCATCCGCGAGCCGGGTCCGATCCTCGAAGCGGCGAGCGCAGCGGCGCCGACAGCACCTCCCCCGCTGCCCGCATCCCTTCCGGCACCGCCACCGCCGTTCCCGCCCACGTCGGCCTCGACGACGTCCGCACCCGCGCCGACGCCCGCCGTCACCGGGTCCGGCGCTCAGCTGCAGTGGCCGCTCACCCGGCCCGGCGGCGATTCGGGCGCAGACGCTCCCTCCCACACCGCCCCGGCTCCGCCGCCGCCCCCGCCGGCCGCCGGGGCGCCGCCGCCTCCTCCGACTCCTCTTCCCCGCCCGACCGCAGCGCCGCAGCGCCGACGCGGCCGGACCGCGGTCCTCGCGGTGTCGGCCCTGCTGGTCGTGGCCGTCGCAGGTCTTCTCTGGGTCCTCGCCACCCGGTCCGACGACGAGGGCGACGCCGGCGCGACCACCACCACGCCCACCCCGACGGAGGTGCCGATCGAGCAGGTCTGGACCGTGGCGACGGGGGGCGACGTCTTCTCGTCGCCGGCGGTCACCGCGGACCTCGTCGTCGCCGGCAGCGACGACGGCAACGTGCGCGGGATCGACCGGGCGTCCGGCGCCGAGCGCTGGACCACCGCCACCGGAGGCCCCGTGAAGTCCAGCCCGACCGTCGC
>JAEYSR010000143.1 GCA_023434535.1 Actinomycetes bacterium | reverse complement strand
ATGCTGGAGGAGCGGGACTCGCTGTCGGCGCCGGCATCGGTCGTCCTCCGTGATGGCCAGATCTACCGCTGGACGGAGTGAGCCTCCGAAACGCGACTGGCCGGTCGCGAACGCCGTGAGTACAGTGGCCGGCACGCCGCGGGGTGGAGCAGTTCGGTAGCTCGTCGGGCTCATAACCCGAAGGTCGCAGGTTCAAATCCTGCCCCCGCCACCATGTGATGTCGCGAGACATCCCGGACGCCCGGACCCTCAGGGTCCGGGTTTCTTGGTTTTGGTTCCAGGTGGGGTCGAGTGTGAGGTGGAGAGCTCGATCCGCCGAGAGCCCTCGCGAAACACGGCCAGCGGTGACGAGGCCGTCGACGCTCCACCATTGGGAGGCAGAGTTGACCCGCGGGTCCGGGCTTCCACACCGGTTACTCGAGCTCGGCGAGTATCTCCCCGATGACCTTGCTGGCCTGGTGGGCGGTGATCGCCTCGCCTCCTTCGGCTTCGACCACCTCGTCGGCGAAGTCCTGCACCGAGTTCACGCCGCCGACGAGGACGTGGCGGAGCGCGTCGGCACTGGCCGCGGGATCATCGAGCTCGGCGACCGCATCGGCGACGTCGTGGTCAGGGTCCTCGACGACGGTGTGGACGAGCCCCATGGCCTCCTCGCGACCGTCGACGGTCGAGACGGGCGACTCGCCCCCGTGCTGCTGCAGGTCCCACTCGGCCAGGGCCTCGTCGTAGCCGCGCTCGCCGGGGTGGAGCAGCCGGGTCGTCGGTTCGGCGGGCGCCTCGGCAGCTTCGGATTCGTCGCCGTCCGCCGCGTGGACGCGTTCGGGTGCCACAGGGACGAGCAGGGTGCCGTCGTCGTTTCGGGTGATCTCCACGGTGCCCCTCGGGTCGACCGGCGTGACTGGCTCCGGATCCGTCGTCCCCTACCCCCTCGTTGCCCGGATGAGCCCTCCGAGCAGACCCGGTGCCCGTTCCGCTCCCAGACCGCCGGTCGGCCGAAGGAAACGAGCAGATCGAGATGGTGGGTCCGGCGACGACCGCGGTTCGGTGCCACGAGTGGTCGGTCTGATTCGGGCGCCCTGGAATTGCACGGGTTCCCGGACGACCGACTCGGTCGACGTCGACCGGCTTGCCGGCGGCAGTTGTCGTCAGACACCCGTGCTGCGGCGTCGCATCCTGGGATCGGCTCGATGCCGCTCACTCTCCCTCACGTCGAGCAATCGAGCGGACAGCGGTCCAGGGGTGGTCGCGGACGGATGACGTGGTGCGTCGCCCGTGCAGGAGGCGAACCAGTGCGAGGCTCAGCCCGATGGGTGCGAGTGCGGCGGCGATCCACGCTGCGCTCTCCGCCATGATGCGGAGTCGGCGTCGCCAGCGCAGACTGGTGAGGTCGCCTGGTCGGGGCGGCAAGGGATCGATCAGTCCGACGCGATCGAGTCGGTCCATCGTGGCGTCAAGAGCCGTGAAGTTCGGTGGCCACTCGTCGCGGTCGGTCCGGTAGCACGCAGCAGCGATCTCGTTCCGCGCCGGGTCTCTGGCGTACGGGTGCACGAACCACCAGTGGGCGGTGGCCGCGGTCCGCGTCAGCTCGAGCACCCCGTAGCCGCGCTCGGTCACGTCGGCCCAGCGGACGTGGTCCATTCGCTTGGCCTCGCGGTCTAGAAGCCGCCAGAACCCGGGATAGTGGGCGCGCCCCATGGCGGCCGACGACACGGCTGGCGTCGTCATCTCCACGGCGACCGGATCGCCCGTCGTGTCGTCTCGCGGCCCGCAGAACGCCCAGGACGAGTGGACGTCGCCGGACAGGATCACCGAACGGCCGCCTCGACTGCCGCGTTCCGACAAGGCGGCGATCAGCTTGGACCGTTCGCTGGGGTAGCCGTCCCACTGGTCGTCGTGCAACAGGTGGCCGTCGAGCACGGCGTACCCGTTGGGCAACATCGCGTTGATCGGTCGGAGCGGCGGGGGCCAAGAGAGCTCGAGGCTGTTGACCACCACCCCGCTGGTCACGATCGACCACGGTCGCGCGACGTCGTGCAGGCGGTCGCGCAGCCACGCCCGTTGTGGCTCGCCGAGCAGGGACCTGTCCGGATCGTCGAGGCTGGGTGATTGGTCGTCGCCTGCCTGTCGGTCCCGCCCGATGAAGCGTGTATCGAGGAGCAGCAGTTCTGCCAGATCACCGATGGCCATCGACCGCCAGGTGACGAGGGGCTTCTCCGGGTCCTGGAGCCGGCAGGGTAGCCATTCCTGGCGGGCGCGAGCGGCCGCTCTCGCCCTGTCGGACCAGGGCCCGTGCTCCTCCGGATCGTGCTTCTTCGCGCCGTCGTGCCATGCGTTGTCGCTCAGGTCGTGGTCGTCCCAGATCGTGACGACGGGATGGCGCATGTGGAGGGCCTGGGCGTCGGGATCGGCCCGGACCTGCGCGATGCGTCGGCGGTAGTCGTCGAGCGACGTCGCCACGTGGCTCGGGTCATGGCCCCTCGGCCCGCCGGATCCGTCGTCCTCGTAGATGTAGTCGCCGAGGTGGAGGACGAGATCGACCTCGCGCTCGGCGAGCGCTCGGTAGACGCCCAGCGGTGCCACCGTGAAGTGCGCGCACGACACCGTTCCGATGAGGAACCGGTCGACCCCGGGCCCGGGCAGGGTGCGGGTGCGGCCGATCGGCGAGTGGATCGAACCGCAGCGGAAGCGGTACCAGTACGACGTCCCAGGCTCGAGACCTTCGACGTCGACCGTCACGGTGTGGTCCTGCCCGGAGCCGGTCGACGTCCATCCCGATCGAACTGTCTGCCGGAGTCCGGGATCGGCGGCGATCGTCCATTCGACGGACGGCTCCAGGTCGGTGACCCGCGTCCACAACAGCACCGCGCTGTCGGTCGGTTCGAACGAGGCGACACCGTGGTGGAACCCGGGTTGGACCCTCATGCCTCGTCCGGTTCGCGTTCCTTCCGGCGGACCAGGAAGGTGCTGATCGACAGCAGGAGCACGACGATCCCGAGCACCCCGATCTTCTGGACGCCCTCATCGAACTCTGATCCGGAGGCGTCGGCCAACGCGAGGGAGGCGACGATGATCTCCTTGATGGAGGCGATGATGCCGACGATGAGGAAAGGTTCGGCCACCAGGGTGCGCTGCGCCAGGGTCGCGCGCACGCCTCCCAACAGCTCGACGAGGATGAACACGAGGAGGAGCCCGTCGAGCGCGGTCGCAACGGCGTCGAGCGTCCCGTCGCCGGAGTTGTCGACCAGTCCGTAGCCAACGGCCGCCAACGCTGCAACGGCACAACCGAACAGGACGAGCCCGAGGCCCACGTAGACGATCCGTTCGCCCGCGACCAACGAACGATCGACGAGCGGGGGGAGAGGGTCGGCCGCTTGGGCGGAGTCGGTCATCGAGGGGTTCTCTGCCCACCCGTGCACGATCGAGACCGCACCTTCGTTTCCGCCCTGCCGGATTGACCGCCTGCAGGCCTCGTTCCCGTCCACGAGGCTGGCAGGTTCCGGTGCGGATCATCGCCGACGTCGCCGACCTTCCAACACGTCCACGAGAGGTCGGCAGCGAACCGGACGTGTTCCTAGGCTCCCGGCCATGAGCGAACCCTTCGAAGCGATCGAGCCGATCGACGCCGACGCAGACGCCGAGTGGGACGACGAGACCGACGTGGTGGTGGTGGGGTTGGGTTGCGCCGGCGCCAGCGCGGCGATCGAGGCCGCGGAAGGCGGCGCTGAGGTCCTGGTCCTCGAGGCGGCGGCGATGGGCGGCGGCACCTCCGCGATGTCGGGCGGGCTCATCTACCTCGGCGGCGGCACGCCTGTGCAGGAGGCCTGCGGCTTCACCGACACCGCGGAGGACATGGAGCGGTTCCTCTTGGCGGCATGCGGTCCGGACGCCCCGGCCGACAAGATCCACGCCTACGCCCACGGGAGCGTCGACCACTACCACTGGCTGGTCGACCACGGCGTCCCCTTCGAGGGTCGCTTCCACCCCGAGCCCAGCCGGGAACCACCCGACGACTCAGGCCTGGTGTTCAGCGGTGGGGAGGATTCGTGGCCCTTCACCGACATCGCCCCGGCAGTGCCGCGAGGGCACCACCCGAAGTTCGCCGATGCCGCCGGTGGATTCCTCATGCAGCGCCTCATCGACGCGGTCGGGCACACGACGGCACGCGTGCAGACCGACGCCGTGGTCGAGCGGCTCGTGGTCGACGGCGGGGCGGTCGTTGGGGTCCAGGCGACCATCGACGGCGACGCCCGGACCATCCGGGCCCGGCGCGGCGTCGTCCTGACGGCCGGCGGCTTCATCTTCAATCGCGAGCTCGTGGAGGAGCACTGCCCGGCGGCGCTGCGCTGCAACATGCCCATCGGGAACCCATTCGACGACGGTCGGGGGATCGCCATGGGTGTCGGCGCCGGAGCCGGCGTGGTCGGACTCGACCGCATCGAGGTCGGCATCCCGTTCACCCCGCCCCGCTCCGTGGTGCGGGGCATCGTCGTCAACGCGAACGGCGAGCGCTTCCTCAACGAGGACACCTACGCCGGGCGTCTCGGCCAGGAGTTCCTGCTCCGCCAGGACGGGCAGGTCTACTTCGTGCACGACGACACGACCTTCGCGGTCAACATCGCCGGGTACAAGCCCAAGTGGGTGGCCGAGACGGCAGCCGAGCTGGAGGAGCAGATCGGCCTGCCCTCGGGCTCGCTCGCAGCCACGCTCGATCGCTACAACGAGTTCGCCCGGGCGGGGGAGGATCCCGACTTCCACAAGGCGACCGAGTGGGTCGTCCCGCTCGAGCCGCCGTACGGCGTGGTCGACCTGAGGGTCGAGTCGAGCTTCTACGCGCCGTTCACCCTCGGCGGCCTGGACACCGATGCCGACAGCCGTGTGCTCGGCGTCGACGGCCGGGCGATCCCCGGTCTGTTCGCCGCGGGCCGGACCACTGCGGGCATCGCTGCCGGCGGCTACGTCAGCGGCATCAGCCTGGGTGACGGCACCTTCTTCGGCCGACGAGCCGGCGCCGGCGCTGCCAGCAGTTGCTGACCGGAGAGCGCTCCGCATGAGCGGCTCGTCGCAACCGATGAGTGTGCGCGCTCCGCGACGTCTCCACCTGCGACCCTGCGAATCGGAGACCCCATGACCGACGAGAAGCTGACCGCCGAGCGCCGCATCGACGCGTCGCCCCTCACAGTGTTCGCCGTGCTGGCGGATCCGGCCAACCACGTGGCGATCGACGGCACCGGTTGGGTCCGGGGCCCACTTCAGGACGGCGTCCGGATCACTGCGGTGGGCGAGGTGTTCGACATGGCGATGTTCC
>JAEYSR010000043.1 GCA_023434535.1 Actinomycetes bacterium | reverse complement strand
GGGCCAGGTGGTCTGGTGCGGTCGTGCCGAACGTGGGCAGGTCGAGTTCCTGGCCACATGCTGCGGTCGCGATGCACCCGGCGGGCACGCCTCCGTCCCAGCACATGCGCGCCGACTCGACGTCGTGCACGACGGCGGCGTTGGCGTGAGTGGACCAGGTCTTCGGCAGCGTGCGCGTGCACCTAGTTGCCGTGAGGAATCGCAGCGGCGTCCGACGCTGTTGCCCGAGCCTCATGCGGCACCCCCGATGAGGTCCTTCATGGGCGGCCACGGGAACAGTTCGCCCGGCGTGGTGCCGAGCGCCTTCGCCAGGGCGACCTTGCTGTCGTCGCGGGGGAGTACCTCGCCGCTCTCGATCTGGCTGACGCCTTGCTGGGTGAGGCCGGCCAGCTCAGCGACCTGCACCTGGCTGAGGCCGAGGGCCTTCCGACGCTCGATCACCTTGCTGGCCCACGAGTCGGCGAGGCGTTGGGAGACGATGGGTCCGGTGTTCACGACTGCAGTTGTAACACAGCAGTTGTGACGATGACAACCCCAGTTGTGAAATCTCTCTGGGGTAGTTACAGCGGCGGAACTACAGCCACAACCAGAATTGTGAGACAATCTGGCTTGTGTCCAGCGACGATCCTGGCGTGTGGCTCTCCAAGGTTCTCATCCGTCGTCTGGCCGAACCCGGCTGGAGCCAGGACAAGATCGCCGACCGTGTCGGCGTGTCGCAGGCTGCGGTCAGCAAGTGGGTCAAGGGCACGTCTCGCATCCAGCTCGACCAGGCCATCCGTCTGGCGCCGGTGCTCGACCAGGACGTCGTCCCGTTCGTGCATCGTCTGTGGCCAGACCTGGCCGATGCTGATCCGGTGCCGCCCGAGCTGCGTGAGATCCTGCGCGCTGCGTCGGACGACCAGGTCGTCGAGGTCATCGGCCGGGCGCGGTCGATCGTTGAGTCGGGCCGTCGCACACGCCCGGCGAGGCGGGCAGCGATCGACGAGGCGACCAACGACGAGTTCGCTATGGCGGCCGGTGACGACGGCGACGAGCTGTCTGCTGACGATCTCAAGCGTGGGTCGATCGGGCATCCGGGAGGTTCACAGCCGGAGCCGGATGAACCATGACCGAAGAGCGGACGCCGCAGGAGCGCCTGGAGTCGTTCGCCCTGCACATACTGCTGGGCTTCACCGACGGTCAGCCGGATCCAGCAATTGTTCTTCCTGGGCCTGCATTTGAGTGGGGGCTGAAGGTACTGGAGAGCCGTGACCTCATACGGGAGGGGTCGGGCGCCTACGTAGTCACCGCCGACGGCAGGGCGGAGGCAGCGGAGCAGCTTTCCTATCGAAACTCCTATGTGCAAACGCGGTTGGCCTTTGATCCACGGGAAGTAGTGGGTACGACGGTCTCCCTGGTCGGCCAAGACGTTGAGTTGGGTTGGGACGTCGCGGTCCTCGGTTCCTTCGGCGTGCTGACCTTGGCGGCCGCGGCCGATCCGTGGATCAGAGACCACCTCGAAGTAAACCGAGACTCTCGCCATGCGTTTGAACTGACGAGCCGGCACCGAGGCGAGGGCTCCCCCCGGCTTGAGGTGAGTTTCGACCCCGTGGCTACCGAGGTCGTCGAACTCGCCAGCCTATGGTCCCACGCAACCGGAGACGCCGAGGTGTGGCCGCTGCATTTGGCTGGCGCAGCGTTCGACATGATGCAGCGCGAAACCCGAGACGGCGAAGTTGCCAGGGGCGTTCGTCTGCTCCAGGTGGCGCTTCTGGAACGCCTCCTTGGTGGTCCTCCCGGTCTGGGCCTGCGCAAGGGGCCGCTATCGCCGAATGAGGCCGCAGCGACTGTGGGAGCGTTCGAATCCGCGTTCGCTGGTCTTGAGCGCGTAGCCGATGCGGGCGACTTCGCACCTTGGGACGAGGACTTCGTCCGCAACACGATCCACCAGATCCACCTGTGGCGGCAGCGCGACGAGGCTGATCCGCGCATCTTCGAGCTGTTGATGGCGGACTTGGTCCGCCGCTTCTTGGAACGGCTGATGGATCCGCGCCCTGTGCGAGACGCGCTGCTGGAGCTTGGGGCGGAGGAGTGGCTGGCGGACGATGTGGCGCAGCAGTTCGTCGACGTCGTCGAAGACGCGACTGAGCTGGGTGGCGAGGACCCGGCTGTCGACGGGCGTCAGCTCGACCGGATCGCGGACTCGGTGGACCGGATCGCGGAGGCGGTGGAGGGCATCCCTGGGGTCGAGTCCCGTTCGGGGTCCGAGTCGGGACTCGACGGCAAAGCGATCGTGGGCGCGGCAGCGAAGGGTGCTGCTGGGGCCGCCGGCGGTCTTGCGATGAAGGCCCTCGTGGAGACAGTTCAGGACCGGTGGGGCCTGATCCAGATCGGGCTGGCGCTGGGCTGGCGCACGGTGAGGGAGTGGTTCCTGCGATGACGATGCTCCCGCCCGAGTTCGCCGATCGCGAGCTGTAGTGCGCGTGGAGAACGGTGGGATCGTTCAGGGAGCGGGCAGAGATGAGTCGGGCGACTTCCGGTGACCGCCGACGGATTCCCTGCCTGGAAGGCTAAGCGGGTGCGTCGGCTGTTGTGCTCGAAGCTCGGCTACGTGATCGTGCGCACGCGCGGGTCGCACCGGCGCATGGAGTCACCTGATCATCCACCGATCATCTTCGCGTTCCACGACGGCTCCGAGGTCCCGCCGAAGCGACTGCGCAGTATCCTCGTCCAGGACGTCGGCCTGTCCGTGGCCGAGGCTCTGGAGCTCTTGTCATGAGTGGGATGCTGCACCTTCTCGAGGTCAACGAAGACGAGCCGTACGGGTGGACGATCACGTCGCCTCAGCTGCCCGGGTTCGTGTTCGGTCGATCGACTCGGGCTGAGGTCGACAACGAACTCGACGATGCTCTGGAGTTCGCCGGTGCTCCAGAGGTACCGCGTGCCGTGCACGTGCTCCGGCGATTCGAGACTCCTGAGGGCGACGAGTTCATGATCAGCGTCGCGAACGATGCCGACAAGGATGCCCGGGCCGAGGTCGCTCGGCGGCTGACGGGTGTCATGTCGGATGAGCCGCAGCGGCTCGATCTGCTCTCGAAGGTGCCACGGCTGCCCACTGGTGAGGCTCTGTTCGTGGCGGTGGTGCCGACTGATCGACTCGGTTGGGTGTGGGAGCAGCTCGACGAGCGCGACGGCACAGCGACGATCGTCGCTGCCGTGGGCGACGAGGGCGGGATGATCTGGTCGAACAGCACAGGGTTCGCCACTCGGTCCGACGACTTCGAGGATCCAGTGACCATGGAAGAACTTGGTCTGACCGAGGACTCGCTGGTCGGCGATCTCGTCACCGCACTCGAGTCGAACTCGGGCAAGGTCCTCGAACTGACCCGGTGATCGTGCCATCCGCGTGCCATCCATCGCCTTCGTCTGTGCACGTCTGACGTAGACCCGCCGCCCGGTTCCGCTGTAGAACCGGGCATGGACGCCCGCAGTCGCCGCATTCCAGGCCTTCACACGGCAGAGGTCCACAGTTCGAGTCTGTGTACGCCCACCACCCGGAACCCCTGCTGCGGCGGGGGTTCTGCCGCGCCAAACCGACAGCTGATACATCGGGCCTTCCCGCGACGACGCTCTCACCGGCGTTCGACGAGGAGCCTCTGTATCTCCCGGATGGTCTCGCCGACGTGTCCGAGACACAGGCGCCCAGGACCGATCGGGCCGCTGAGATCCTCGCCGAGCAGAGGAAGCGACGAGAGGGCGCGTGCGACAGCGTCGGACATGTCGGCCACCTGGTGGCGGGCCTCGGATCGTGCGACGCCACCGTCATCGCAGCCTGCCTGAAGTGCCGCTGCCTTGCCGGCGTAGCCGGCTGCTCCGAGGGCGTGGGCTCCCATGTGAGCGACCGCTGCAGCTTGCTCAGCGGCGTAGGCCGCAGCCTTCGCAGCGGGTGCAGATGTGTCTCGCGCAGCTGCGCCCGCCTCTCCGCCACGGCGTCGTAGCGCCTCGCCGACATCGAGGTCGCCCGAGGCGAACGCCCGCGCTTGGCCGATGGCGGCTCGAACTCTGGTGTCTCCGGGAACGACGCTCTCGTAGATGCTCAGGACGTGCTCGGCACAGTCGGCCGCCCACACCGCCACGGTGCGGCGATCGTCGACATCGAGCGTCTGCGGCGACGGACCCACCGCGGAGAGCGTATGTCTGAGCTGGCGACGCGTGGTCTCTGACGATGGCTGCGTAGGTGCCCCTTCGTCGGATATGGGCCACTTCTGGGGCGGGGCAGAGCCGGCATGAGGTGCTGCGGTTAGGACGGAGTCACTACACCGAGGCGGTTCGTTGGAGCTTGGTCACTCGAGCTCGCGCGTCCGTCGGCGGGTCCGTCACGTTCAGGAACAGGCTCTTGTCGGTGGTCGTCTGTCCGGGCTCGACGTTCTGAATCAGTGCCGTCGCATCGCCGTACTTCACTGCGCCGTCAGGAGACTCGAGAACTACTTCGATGAGGTAGTCGGACCGCTTCTCACTGTTGTTCTTGACAGTGGTGTTGACGTACACCGCGCCGATCATGTCCGGCGGAACCCACTCCACCCCGACAAGGTCCGCCGTTGCGTCCTTAGAGCCGATGCCTTGATCGATCGCGTTCGGTGGCGTTGACCCGCTCGCAGAGTCGCTGCCGGTGTCGGAGTTGGCAGCGATCGCCACGAGCCCGACGCAGCCGCCGAGCCCGACAACGACTGCGAGGACCAATCCGATCAGACAGCCAGTCCCGAAGCCGCTCTTCCTGTGCTGTACCACGACTTGCACCGGCTGGTTCGGCGGCCGCCATGCCGTCTGCTGAGCGAAGCCAGGCGGACCCTGGCTCTGGCTGGGTGGGTTCCATGCGACGTCCGGAGTAATCGGCGCTCTGGCGGGGAGGTCTGGTCGTGGCGGCGGGTACCACTTCCCGTCCGACGCCAGCCACCAGCCGTCGCCCTGCGACGTATCAGACATCGACCCTCCCTCAGGCACAACCCGTTTGAAAGGGTAATCGCGGACGTTTGTGCACGACCTGAACATCACCGCCACGGACCGGTCACCACGGAACGCGACGTACTGCCGGCACTACTTGACCGCGGCGTCGCCTGCCGTGCGGCTCGTCCTGGGACGACGACGCCGACCTTCTCGTAGAACCAGTGCCGTGGCCGGCACGCCCGTGCGTTCGGCGACATCTGAGATGCGCATCGGGCTCGTGACGTCGACGGTAGATCTTCGACCTAGGTCGAAGGTCAAAGGGTTCAGGGGGCGAACGCGACGGGCGTGGACTGCTCCACACCTAACGCTCGCGCCGCACGGTCGGTACCGTGATCCGCATGGGTGAGGACCCTTCGGAGAGGATGTGGGCGGGCCGCCCGATCGGCGCGTACGTCTTCGTCGGTGTCGCGGTGATCGTGTTCAATGCCGCCTGGACCCACGACGCTCTGTGGGCACTCCTCGTCGCGGTGCTGGTCGTGGCGGCGGTGAACACCGTCGTCGTGCGCGTCCGCGACCGCCGAAGGGCCGAGACCGGGTCCTGAGAGCCGCCGGCAATGACGGGCCGGCACCACTGAACGACGGGCAGCGGTGATGGTGCGGTAGTACTGCGGGCGTGACTCGTCCCCAGCGCATCGAGCCCGGACCCGGCCAGGAGTCGGTCTGGGACTATCCGCGTCCGCCGGCGATCGAGCCGACCTCGTCGCTCGTCCGGGTGGAGCATGGCGGCCGGACCGTCGCGGAGACCACGCGGGCGGTCCGCATCCTGGAGACAAGCCAGCCTCCCGGCTTCTACCTGCCACCCGACGACGTGGACCTGACCCTGCTGGTCGAGTCCGCCTCGGCGACCGGGTGCGAGTGGAAGGGGACGGCGTCGTACTTCGACCTCGTCGTGCCGGGCGTCCCGAGGGTGACGGACGCGGCCTGGTCGTACCGGTCCCCGACACCGAGGTTCGCCGCGATCGCCGGCCACATCGCGTTCTACCCGCAGCGCGTCGACGCCTGCTTCGTCGACGACGAGCGCGTCGAGAGCAACGAGGGCAGCTTCTACGGGGGCTGGATCACCTCGAACGTCGTCGGACCGTTCAAGGGCGGCCCGGGCTCCTGGGGCTGGTAGGCGCCGAGCGGATCTGCGTCACTCGGACGGTCGAACCGGCTCGCGGACTCGACCCGTGCCCGAGCGGATGGCGTCGTCGATGGCGACCATCTCCTTCTGGAGGATCCACTCGGGGAAGAAGATGGCGAGCGCCCACAGGCGGGAGACCTGCCGCCCTCGTTCAGGCCCGATGACCCCGAGAAGCGAGACGGTCCCGCGCCACAGCCTCGTCGCTGCGTAGAGCGACGTCATCCCGCAGGTCACCACGCCCAGGAGAGTCAGCCACAGAGCGGCCCTCGGCGAGAGGAGTCGTGGGATGACGACGCGTGATCGGTACGCGACGTCGGCGAGCTCGACGGCGATCAGCCACACGATGCCGACGCAGGCGACGAAGGCCGCGGTGTTGATCGCGCCGAGGATCCATTGGAGGACGATCGGGAGGTCGGGAATCGTGATCGCCACGAGCGAGCTCCCGATGAACACCAGCCCGACGCCCAAGGTGTGGGTCCACGGCGTGTACATCCACCGGCGCAGCAGCTTCGGCGGACGGGGAGTCGGAGCGGGGCGAACCGAGGGTTCGGCCGGTCGGGGTGCGGCTGGTGTCGATTCGCTGATGGGCACACTCTCGCGCAGGCGCGACGAGTCGTCGCTCGGCGGGCTGTGCTGGCGGTGGGCGCATCTCCACAGCGTGCTCAGTCCGGTGATCCGGGCGTCGGCATCGTTCGTCCGCAATGACTGCGTCCGACGGATCGCGGGCGTCCGAGATCTACCGGCGGGCTGCAGAGGTCGCGTTGGACGCACCGGTCATCGCCGGAGCCTTCTTCGTCGATCGATCCGACGACCGCCCGGTCGGCTCGGCGTCGCCCCGGGGCTGGTACGGCGTCTATCGAGACATCAGGAACGTGATCAGCCACCTCCTCCGTCGGCGTCGGCTCGGGGCGATGCCGCACTGGCGGTACCTCGCCGTCACCGACGGTGTCGTGGCCATCCTCGAGATCCACAACGAACCTGCTCCGGTGGCTCGTGTCGTGCGGTCGTCGGACCGTGCCGCCGTCGTGGCCACGGCGGGGCCGGGCCCGTTCGACATCGACGTCGATCTGTCCGACGGTGACATCCCGATGAGCGCCGCCGACCCGTCGGCGGAGGCCCGTCGGGTCGTGCAGGTCCTGACCGGGACGACCTGACCGCATGGGGCGATCGCTCAGCGAGGGGAGACGGCGCGACCGGGCCGCGACGGTCGATCCGCGACCCGCATCGGACGGGACGACCACCTGGACCGGCGATCCGGCCGTGAGCTCGGGGGTGGTCGCATGCCGGTGACGTTCCCCGCGCACCAGGCCGTCGTGCTGCCGATCAAGCTCCGGTGGCCGGATCGGACGGACGCGACGGCGATGTGCGTCGGTGCGGCGGCTCCCGACCTCTGGTACCCCGTCGCGGGCGTCGGGGGATCGGCGCACTCGTTGGCGGGCGTGGTCGTCGGAGCGGTCCCGCTGACCTTGCTGATCTGCTGGGCGCTGCGTCGTCGGTCCGCTCTGGGGTGTTCGCGAACTTTCCGGATGCCGGGCCGTTCCGGCTGCACTCCTACAGGGTGATCACCCAGCGCCGGCCCGCCGTGATCGTCACCGTCCTCGGCGCCCTGATCGGCGCGCTGTCGCACGTGCTCCTCGACGCGTTCACCCACGACGGTCGCTGGGGTTCGGACCTTCTCGGGTTCGACGAGGTCCTTTTCACGGCGCCCGTCCGGGGCGAGATGACCGGAGCGAGAGTCCTGCAGTACCTCGGCCACGGGCTCGGGTCGCTGATCGCGATCGGGCTCTTCCTCTACATCGGACGCAGTCGTCGGCTCGAGCAGTGGTACGGCACCGGGTCGGTCGCCGCCGCTCGGAGGTTCACGCTCGCTGCAGCCGATCGCGTGCGGTTCTGGCTCGTCCTGGTCGTCGTCGCCGTGCTCGTGTCCGCTGCTCTGACGGCGACCGGCGGATCGCCGACCTTCAGCGCCATCGACGGGATCGTCGCCGGCGCGCTGATCGCCGGGGCGCTGCCGTCCGAGGTCACGCCCGACGGTGCGACGACACGTCCCAGCGGGCGAGCTCGTCCTCGTCCGGAGGCTCGAACAGCGAGACCGACTCCACCACCTGGTCGTACGTGATCGGTGGGTCCTCCCGCCGCCGGTCCGACACCCGTCGCCACAACTCGTCCAGGGGCACGTCGAGCCAGATCAGCTCCGTGGTCGACCCGATCTCCCGGGCCCCGGCCAGGAGGCCGTCGCGTTCGCTGCGCGCCCACGTCCCCCACTCGATGACGACGGTCCGCCCTCGGGCCAGCAACAGGCGGCTCAGCTCCCACTGGTGCGCCTCGACCCGGGCGCGGACCTCGCCGTCCCACAGCGAGATACCGGAGGCCGCCATCCAGTCGTCGGGGCTCATCACCACCACGTCCGACGAGGTGCGGGCGATCTCCCGGGCCGTCGTCGACTTCCCCGACCCGGGCACGCCGCACACCACGACGAGTCGCCCTCCGGTCGTTGCGCTCGGTGTCGTGCGAGGGGCAGCACTGCGGCCGTCGGACGCCTCGGGAGACATGTGCGAGATCCTGCCCCTCGCTCCGGTCCGCCCGCACCCGGGATCCGTCGTGGCGTCCGACGAGACGTCGTTCGCCGATCGATCAGGATCCGAGAAGCCCCGGTGCCCGGCACCCCCGTACCGTCCGAGCTGCACAGCATCCGCACCTGATCGACCAGGAGATCGAGAGGAACCCATGAAGACCATGACCTGCCAGCAGCTCGGTGGACCCTGCGACCACCCGCACCGGGGTGAGACCGCCGACGACGTGATCCAGCTGCAGGACCAGCACCTGAAGGACGAGGTCGCAGCCGGCGACGAGGCGCACGCCCCCGCAGCCGCCGACATGAAGAAGCGCTGGCGTCGACCGATCTCCGGGCTCAAGTGGTACAACCAGGCCAAGAAGGACTTCGCTGCGCTCCCGGAGGGCTGATCCCCACGAGGACACGGTGTCCGTGGGGACCAGGACGACGGCAGCCATGAGATGGCGACGTGCCCGACGTCATCGGTGCCCCGGGCATCGAGCGGTCACCCGTCGGGTAGGGCGCCGCAGTGCGATCGTTCACCTGCCCCGTCTGCGCCCACCTGGTCTTCTTCCACAACAGCGAGTGCCTCCACTGCGGCTCGCTGCTGGGCTTCGACGTCGAGACGCGGGGGATGGCGATCGCGGACGACTCGAACGTCCGGTGCTCCAACGCCGATCTGGCCCAGTGCAACTGGTGGGTCCGGCCCGACGGAACCCACGACGGGCTCTGCCTGTCGTGTCGCCTGACCCGCACTCGACCGGCGGCCGACGACGCCGAGGCTCTGGTGGCGTTCGCCGATGCCGAGAGCCGCAAGCGGTGGTTGGTCTTCCAGCTGCTGGAGCTCGGGCTCCCGGTCGTTCCCTACGACGAGGGAACCGACTCCGGCCTCGCCTTCGACCTGCTCTCGAGTCGGTTCGACCAGGTCATGATCGGCCACGAGGACGGGCTCATCACGCTGGACCTGGCCGAGGCGGACGACGCGCACCGCGAGCGCATCCGCGAGGACATGGGCGAGCCGTACCGCACGGTGCTCGGCCACTTCCGCCATGAGATCGGCCACTACTACTGGGACGTGCTGATCGACGGCCACGACGATCGACTCGGAGAGTTCCGGCGGCTCTTCGGGGACGAGACGCTCGACTACGGCGAGGCCTTGGACCGCCACTACAGCGCCGGGCCGCCGCCGGACTGGGCCGACAGGTTCGTGAGCCGCTACGCGACGATGCACCCGTGGGAGGACTGGGCCGAGACCTTCGCCCACTACCTCCACATCCGCGACGGCCTGGAGACCGCTGCGGCCTTCGGGCTCCAGACCACCGGTCCCGCCGTCGACGTGGCCGGCGACGTGGTGCAGTCGGCCCGGCCGACGCCGGAGACGGGCGAGCTGTCGGCCGACGAGTTGATCGCCGAGTGGCTGGCGCTGACCGCAGCGCTGAACGCGATGAGCCGGAGCCTGGGCAACGACGACCTCTACCCGTTCGTCCTCGCTCCCGTGGTGATGGCGAAGCTGGCGATGGTCCACCGCACCGTCGGCGAGTTCGCGGGCTGAGCCGCCGGTCGGTGTTCCGGAGCCGTCAGCCGACCAGCTCGTCGGGCACGGCCAGGAGAGCGGACACACGCGCCAGCTCGGCGTCGTCCTCGCCCGCACAAGCGGCAGCTGCGTCATCCATGAGCTCGTCGAAGGCGGAGTCGGTGCGGCCCTCGTAGGAGTCCTGCATCGGGCCCCACTCGTCCCACGGCAGCACCTCGACCTTTTGCAGGGCGGCCAGGTCCCGGATCACGTTGCCGCGGATCTCCGCAGGACCCCAGTGGTCGGTGCCATGGACGCCGAAGAGGGATGCGTCCTCGTCCCCGCTGCGGACCCGCTGCCAGGCTTCGCCGCCGGTCAGGAAGTCATCCCGTCCGAGGTCCGCCGGGTTCGCCGGTAGGTCGTGGTCGAGGACCTCCGCGTCGGTCCTGACCCATCGACGGTCCTCTGAGTCCCAGTGCTCCACGATCCAGTGGTCCACCTTCCTGGGAGGATCGAAGTACGCGGCGAAGCCGCACCGGGCCCGGGCCGGCGTCCCCGTCGCACGGAGCAGGGCAGTGGAGAGCACGGCGTAGTGGCGACAGGTGCCGACGACACGTCGGTCGGTCGACCGTGGCGTGTCGAGCGGGGACGGGTCGAGCCCGAGGACCCGCTCCAGGAGTCGGGTGGCCGGGCGCGTGCTCCGGTCGGTCGACCGTTCGGGGGAGAGGCCCGTCCCGCGGGCGTCGGGCGGTGCGGTGAACAGGCCCTGGACCACCCGGCACAGCGCCAGTGGATCGGGGTCCAGGGCTCGGACGACGGCCAACTGGTCCGGACCGAGCCCGGTCATCGGCCCGGGGGTGACGTACCAGTCGGGATCCACGGCCCAGAACCGTAGGGCCGGACCGGGGCGACGAGCAGCGAGGTCGGTACCGGGGTTCGACGTGGCGGGTGACGGGTAGAGCCCCGGTGATGAACCTCCTGCGCCTCTCGGCGCCGACGTTCCGGTCGGACCGCGCGTGGAGGTTCGACGTCCCACCGTCCGAGCTCTGGGACCGGGTCGCTGCGACGGAGGAGTACCCGGCATGGTGGCCCTGGCTCGAGCGGTTCCGACCGGTCGGGGGATTCAGTCCGGGAGCGCGTTGGAGGTGCACGGTGTCACCGCCGTTGCCGTACGTCCTGCGCTTCACCGTCCACCTCGACGAGGTCGACGCGCCGAACCTGGTGCGGGCCCACGTCGACGGCGACATCCGAGGGGACGCCGTGCTGACCGTCGACGCCGCTCCGGGCGGGAGCACGGCCCGGGTCCGCTCCGCGCTCGCGCCGGCCAACCCCCTGCTGCGGGGAGTCGGCACCGCCATGCGCCCGCTCGTCGAGTGGGGCCACGACTGGGTGCTCGACACCGGTCGACGTCAGTTCGTCGATCGCGCCTTCACCGTCGAGGGCCACGGCTGAACGTCCTTGCGGCGCAGTCAGTGCGCCACGCGTGCGTTCAGACGCAGCGGACGACGACACGACCGTCGTCCGCGCGCACCAGCACCGTGAGGTCGCGATCGGTCGTCCACCCGAACCACAGATCTCCCAACGGGGTGTTGACCCCGTCGGAGCGGAGCCAGGATCGTGCGGGAGACCAGGTCGACGTCACCGATCGCCGGCCGTCGGTCGTGGAATGCGAGGTGTGGGCGCCGGGGATGCCGGGGTCGAGCCTGGTGACGGCACCCGACGGCACGTCGACGAGGAAAGCTCCGTCATCGGCCACGGCATCGGTGGGCGCGGACGCCGGGACGGCGTCGTCGAACAGGAGGGTGTCGTCGTCCAGGAACCGCACGTCGAGGTAGCCGGCTGACTCGGAGTGCACGCTGCCGAGATCCCGGACGACCGAACCCGTCACCGTGTCCAGGACCTCCACGTGTCGGTAGGTCGCGTTGCCCGAGGTCGAGCGCACGGCCCGGGACAGGTCGGGGCTGAACGCCACGACGGCGGTGCCGGCCGGGGCGGTCATCCCGAGCGGGGTCCGAGCGCCGGTGACCACGTGAGCGATCGCCCATCCCGACGTGGTCCGCTCGACGACCCGGAGCGCGTCATCGGACACGGCGACGTGGGAGGTGATGCTGGCGTCGACCGGGACCTTCTGGCCCGACGCCACGTCGTGAAGGACGTAGGGCGCGAGGCCGGGTTCGGAGCGGAGGAGCAGCACTCGGGCGCCGTCGTCGGACATCCAGACCTCGGCGCCGTCGCCGAGGGGAGTGGTCGCGAGGATCGTCTGGCGGGCCCCCGTCAGTCGGTGGATCAGATCGATCGTGCTCGACCCGTCATCGGCGTAGGTGATCGCCGCGATGAGGGAGCCGTCCGCCGAGACGTCGGCGACCTTCGAGGCGGGCCCGAGATCGACCGGCGCCGTGCGGCAGTCGCCGATCGGTTGGCCATCGGGCGTGGTCGTGCAGCCCGCGACCGTCGTGGTCGCCACCGCCAGCGCGACCAGTGCTCCGCTGAACCGCCGAGATCCCCGCATCGTGTCCCCTTCCGCTCCGCCGAGAGCGTAGCGAAGGGGTCGTGGCCCGAGTCCACGGGTTCGACGGCGTGCTGTGCCACGCGTGCCGACGCGACGTCGGCGCCGGTGAGTGATCGTCAGTCGAGGGGCGCTCCGTCGACGGTGATGGTGACGCGCTCCGGGTAGAAGGACAGGTGCCCGGCGATGTCGGACGCGGCCTCGATCGGGTCCTCGTAGGACCACACGATGCCGTCCTGGACCTCGTCGCCGACCTGGACCGACCAGTAGGACGCCTCGCCCTTGAACGGGCAGGTGGTGTGGAACGTCGTCGGTGACAGCAGCTCCATCCGGACGTCCTCCGGTGGCAGGTAGTAGCGACGGGGGAGACCGGTCTCGTCGAGCAGGAGAGGGCGGTCGGACTCCGCCAGCAGCTGGTCTCCCAGCCGCACCTCGACGTGCTCGGTCCCCTGGGTGATCGTGACGGTGTGGCCGGAGGTCATGTCGGGTGCAACCGGATCGGCGTCCACACGATTCCGCTGATGCGGTCCGGATGAGCCGACGACGCGGCCTGCCGGCAGTCGACCTACTCGCCGCCGACGAGCCGGAGGTGGCCGGTCGCCGACGGATCGCCCTGGGCCGCCCGACGGACGGCCGCCTCGGTCGCGGCGTCGGCCGGGACCCAGCAGATGAGCTGCTGGTCGTCGCTCGCCAGGGTCATCGCCTCCTGGGTGATCCGCAGCGAGCCGAACTCGGGATGGTCGAGCAGCAACTCGCTGCGCACCGGACGGGCGATGGGATGGGCGCGCCACCGTTCGGCGAAGTCCGGAACGGCGGACAGCTCCTCGAGCAGCGCGACGAAGCGGGGATCGCTCTCGAGCTCGAGGTGGGTGCTGCGCAGGCGGACGACCTCGCCATCCGCCACCGCCTCCCAGTCCGGGTACAGCTGGTGGGCATCGGGGTGGAGGAACACGTGGCGAATGAGGTTCGGGACCTCGAGGAGCCCGATCGGCTCCGCCAGGGCGTCCCACGACCGGTTCGATGCCACCACGTCGCCGAGGGGGCCCACGACGAACGCCGCGGTGGGATCGATCTGGTCGAGGACGAACCGCACCGAGTCGGGCACGTCGGCGTCGAGCGCCGGCGGCGCCGGGCAGGACTGCTGCAGCGCCGGGGACGAGCCGACCGCGGCCAGCGCGTGCAGGCGCCGCATCTCCTCGGGGCTGAGCTGGAGTGCGCTGCCGAGGGCGGCGAGCACCTCCGGCGACGGGTTCGTGTCCCGCCCCTGCTCCAGGCGGATCAGGTAGTCGATGCTCACGGTGGCGAGCGTGGCCAGCTCTTCGCGACGCAGGCCGGGGGTGCGACGTCGGCCGCCTCCCACCAACCCGGCGCGCTCGGGCGTCAGGGCCTCGCGGCGGGACCGGAGGAACTGGGCGAGCGGGGGCAGATCGGCCACGCATCCAGTGTGCCAGCGGTCGACCCTTCGATCCTGGCCCCACCACTACCAGGATCTTCCCGGTCTCCCACCTGGCCCACGACGGCCGCACAGTGGCCGACATGACTTCCCTCGACAGCACATCCGCACCCACCCTCCCGCTCCGTCCCGGCAAGTGGACCGTGGACATGTTCCACTCCGAGGTCGGCTTCACGATCCGGCACCTGGGCGTCTCCAAGGTCCGGGGCCGCTTCACCCAGTTCGAGGCCGACGTCCAGATCGGCGAGACCGCAGAGTCCACGTCGGTCACCGCCACGATCCAGTTGGCGTCGATCGACACCGGCAACGCGGATCGCGACGCCCACGTGCTCGCACCCGACATGGTCGACGTGACGCTGCGACCGACCCTGGCGTTCCGTTCGACGTCGGTCTCCGGCGAGGGCGACGAGTGGCGGCTCGACGGCGACCTGACGATCGGGGAGGTGACCGTGCCGGTGCAGCTCGAGGTCGAGCTCGGCGGCGTCGAGGTGTTCCCCGCCGACGGGCGTCAGCACGCCGGGTTCGAGGCCACCACGCAGATCCGTCGTCAGGACTTCGGGCTGATGCCGGCGATCCCGTCCGCCATGCTCGGCGACGTGATCAAGATCGAGCTGGACCTCCAGCTCGTCGAGCCCGGGTCCGACTGACGGATCCGGCGGTCCGGCCCGCCGGTCAGCTCGCGGGCGGGACGAGACGTGCCATCCGGCCGGTCTGCGGTTCGAAGTCGTTCGACTCGTAGAGGGGTCGGCCCGCCTCGGTGGGCACCAGCGAGATCGTGCGGACGCCGAGCGTCGTCGCCCCCTCGAGGCACGTGTCCATCAGCCGCCGACCGATGCCTCGTCCCTGCGACGGCGGCTCCACGAACATGTTGATGACGTAGCCGTCGAAGGTCCGGTCGTCGTCGGGCAGCGGTGGGCGGGGCCAGATCAGAAGTGTCACCAACCCGACGGCACGGCCGTCCTGCTCGGCCATCCACGTTGCGGCACGACCGAGCGAGGCCTCCCGTTCGAGGAACGACCGGGTCGCAGCGGCGAACTCCGGCGACGGCACGTGGTCGTCGCCACGCACGGCCGAGAGGAACTGCAGGCGCAGGCCGACCACGGTGTCGAGGTCCCGCTCGTCTGCTCGGCGGATCGTGATGCTCATGTCGTCCACGGGCGGCACTTCGCTACTGGATCAGCCCGAGGCCCTTCTGGCAGTGGGGGCCGCCCCAGTGCTCGACGATCTTGCCGTCCCGGATCCGCAGGATCGCCGTGCCGTTGATCTCGACGGGCTCGCCGGTCGGCTCGACATCGAAGAAGGCGGTGCCGGTGTGGGTCCCGCGCACCGTCCAGTTCGAGACGACGAGGTCGTCGGACTCGATCAGCAGACCGACGGTGAACTCCATGTCGGGGAAGGCGGAACGGACCTGGTCCCACCAGATCTGCTCCTCGCCCCGCACGTCGGTGCCCACCTTCTCGGGCGTGACCCGTCGGGTGACGTGGCTGACGAACTCAGGGGCCCAGAAGTCGTAGACCGCCTCCGTGTCGCCGTCGAACATGGCGTTCGAGTACTCCGCCAGCATCTTGAGGTTCTCGGACATGCGGCGACGCTAGCCAGCAGTGTGGGGCCGGGGCCGGGAAACGTCGCCACCGTGGCGGCGGTAGCGTCGCACCGAAGTCGAGGAGAAGAGAGGCCGGCATGGGCATCCACGTGAACGTCGACAACTTCGCCCGAGCCGAGACCGACCGGATGTTCCGCGACCTCGCGGCCGCCGGCGGCGGCGTGAACGGGTGGAGCCACGTCCGTCGACCCACGCCCATCTCGGCGCAGACCGTGATCCGGATGAACCGCGACACGCTCTACAGCTTCTCGATCGTCGACCTGCGCGACGACGCCACGGTCACGATCCCCGACGGGGGAGATCGCTACCTGTCGGTCATGATCGTGAACCAGGACCACTACGTGAACGAGATCCTCCACGAGCCGGGTGAGCATCGGATCTCGCAGGCCGACCACGGCACGCCCTACGTCGCGGTGGTGGCCCGGACCCTGGTGGACGCGAGCGACCCCGACGACATCGCGGCCGTCAACGCGCTGCAGGACGGCTTCGCCCTGACCGCAGGCTCCTCGGTCCCGTTCGAGATGCCCGACTACGACACCGAGAGCCTCGACGCCACGCGCGGACCTCTGCTGCACCTGGCCGGCGGGGTCGAGGGCTTCGACCGCACCTTCGGCCGACGCGCCGACGTGGATCCGGTCCGACACCTCCTCGGCACGGCCGCCGGGTGGGGTGGCCTGCCCGAGACCGAGGCCTTCTACCTCAACCAGGACCCGGGTCTGCCCGTGGGGACCTACGAGCTGCGGGTGACGGACGTCCCGGTGGACGCGTTCTGGTCGATCTCCATGTACGACGCCAAGGGCTTCTTCAAGGAGAACGAGTACGACGCCTACAGCCTGAACGACCTGACGGCGACCAAGGACGACGACGGTGCGATCACCGTGCGCTTCGGGACCGAACCGGACGGCGCCGCGAACTTCCTGCCGATCTCCGACGGCTGGAACTACATCGTGCGCCTGTACCGGCCCCGCCCCGAGATCCTCGACGGCTCCTGGACCTTCCCCACTCCTGTCGCGGTCGGCTGAGCCTCAGGCTTCGTCGCTGCTCCCGCCGGCGTCGCTGCCCGTCGTGTCGCTGCCGGTCCTGTCGCTGCCCGTCCCGTCGCGAGCTCGCGTGAGTGCCTCGACCTGTGCCCGCAGCGCCGAGACCTCTGCGGTCAGCGCCTCCAGAGCGACCGACACGGACCCGTCGGCGTCGGTCGACGTCGCATCGTCGGCGGTCGAGGTCTCGGGGCCCAGACGGAAGAAGCTCGAGAGCGAACCGGCGAGCACGCCGAGGACCGCGATGCCGGTGACCATGATGGCGAACGCCGCCCAGCGGCCGGTGGCGGTGACCGGGACGATGTCGCCGTACCCGACGGTCGTGATCGTCACCACACCCCACCAGATGGCGTCACCGATCGTCGCGAACTCGGGGTTGACCGGGTGCTCCGCGTAGTAGGCGAAGATCGAGCCGACGAGCACGACGCCGAACGCCACCACCAGCACGCGGCCGATGCGCTCGAAGAGCTGACGCGAGCCTCTCGATGCGGCGACCACGCGAGCCAGGCGGGCGATTCGCAGGATCACCACGAACCGACCCGACTGGGCGCCCGGGAGCAGGAACCAGGGAGCGGTCACGATCACCACGGCGAGGTCGAAGCGCCCGAACCCGGTGCGGCGGTAGTGGACCAGGTGCCGCACGTGGACGACGTAGTCGACCAGGAACACGAGCCACGATGCGACGCCGACGAGGACGCCGAGCCAGCCGCCTGACTCCGGGACGATGATCAGGGGCAGGACCGCCGAGACGATGAGCGGCACCTGCATGATCGACTCGAAGCGCTCGAGGTACGCGGCGTCCTCGGGCGATCGTGCATGCCCCCAGCGACGCTCCTTCGGGCGTCGTCGCCGTCGGGTGCTCGCAGATGCGTCCGCCGTCGCCGCGTTCGGGCCGTCCGTCGGATCCGCCGGCGGTGGTGCATCCATCGCCGCCGATGATGGCCCGCGTCGCTCGTCCGGACGCGGACCTCGGTGTCAGCTCAGCTGCTCCGACTCGATGCCGAAGTGCTCCTGGTAGGCCCTGGTGCGCTCGCGCATGGCGCCCTCGTCCAGGCCCGTCTGCTCCCACGTGTAGCGCCGGAGGCTGTTCTGCGCGTCGCCGGGATGCGCCTCGAGGAACGCCTTCTGGCGGTCGGCGGCCTCCTGGGTCAGCTCGATGCCGAGCTGGTCGTAGATCCGGGCCACCGTCCCGAGGAGGTCGCGGCGGAAGTCCTGGTAGAGGACGTCGATCACCTGACCCTCCGGGAAGATCCCGTCCTTGCGCTGGGCCAGCGCGCGGTCGAGTCCGAAGGTGAGGTCGGTGCTGTACTGCGCAGCCAGCGTGCGGACGTCGAAGTCGTCGGTCGTCATCTCCCGGAGCGACGCGCCGAGGGCGCTGATCGACGCCATCACCTTCAGCGGGTCGCGGTGGCAGTGGATGACGATGGCGTCGGGGTACTCGCCGATGAGCTCCGCGAAGTTCCACAGGTGGGCGGGTGACTTGAGCAGCCACCGGTCGACCATGTGCTCCGACTGGAGGTGCTGGAGGAAGTGCCGGTGCCAGCGGTACGCCGGGGCCATGTCGGCGGTGTGCAGGAGCCACTCGTTGTAGGCGGGCACCTCGAACTGCAGCGAGAAGATCATCGAGCGGAACTCGGTCGACCAGATCCGCACGTCCTCCTGCGCCAGCTGCGCGCCGAGCTCGTGGAACTCGGTGAAGCCCGGGATGATCGAGTCGACGAGGTCGAACTGCGCCTGGGCCTCGGCGATGCGTGGGTCGGTGGTGAAGGTCGCGGTCCGGGGCGCGGGCACCGGTCGCTCCACCTCCCAGCTCAGCGGCGCACGCATGGCGGGGTCCTGCGCCATCAGGTCGTGGAGGATCGACGTGCCGGTCCTCGGGAGCCCCACGATGATGATCGGGGCGACGATCTCCTGCTCGGCGACCGCAGGGTGGTCCTTGCGCCACTGGACGAGCTGGAGCCGGTTGCTGAGGTCGCCGACGATCCCGTCGGGAGCGACGCTCAGGCCGATCTCGTTGAGCTGGGCCGTCTCGTTGAGCGACTCCGCGTACAGCTCCATTCCCTCCCGCCACGTCGGCTCGCCGAAGTCGTCGAGGCCCGTGGCGTCGATCGCGGCCTGGATGAGCGCGTCCGGCGATGGGATGGTCCCTGCTGCTGTCATCTGTCCCCCTGGTCGGTGTCCTGGCTGGTGTCGGTGGCGGTCCTGGCAGTCATCCCGGCCGCTGCGGCGATCTGGATGACTGCCGGAACCGGGTCATCGAGGTTCGAGAGCGAACCCCGCGAGCTGGCTCTCCATGAGCGCCGGCAGGTCGCCGGTCCCCTCGCTCTCGAGCCATCGGTCGCACGCCAGACGAGCGGCGGCCATGGCCATCGCTCCGACCATGCGAGGTCGTGGATCGTCCTCATCGAGCTCGTCGGAGAAGCGGTGGCGCACCGCGTCCGC
>JAEYSR010000042.1 GCA_023434535.1 Actinomycetes bacterium | reverse complement strand
GCACGCAGACGGACACCGGACGGGCACACAGACCTCACGCAGACCTCACGTGGTGCGGCAGCAGAGCCGTACGCAGAGCCGTACGCAGAGTCGCAGCGCAGAGCCGCAGGACCGGTCCGCACCCGTGCCAGACTCGGCGACCGTGAGCTCCTCAGAGCAAGGCCCGCCAACGGACCGCATCCGCCTCGTCGTGCTGTTCGGCGGCCGGTCCGCGGAGCACGACGTCAGCCGGGTGTCGGCGAGCCACGTCATGGCCGCGATCGACCCCGCCCGCTACGAGGTGGTCCCGGTCGGCATCACCCGTGACGGCACCTGGCAGCTCGCCGAGGCGGCGGCCGAGCTGATCGGAGCGGGCAAGGAGCTGCCCGCCTCGCTCGACGTGGCCGGGCCGCGCACCGACCCGCTGGCCCTCGCCCAGCCCGACGCCCGCTCCGTCGGCGACCCCCGCAGCTCGCCGGCGAACGCCGGTCCCACCCGCACGGTGGTGATCCCGGTCCTGCACGGCCCCAACGGGGAGGACGGCACCGTCCAGGGGATGCTGGAGCTGGCCGGGGTCCCCTACGTCGGCGCCGGCGTGCTCGGCTCCGCGGTCGCCATGGACAAGACCATGGCCAAGACGGTGCTCGACGCCCACGGCATCCCCCAGCCCCGGTGGCAGGCGCTGCTCCGCTCCGACCTCTCCACGCCCGGCCTGGCCGAGCGGCTGCTCGAGGAGCTGGGACCGGTCCTCTTCGTGAAGCCCGCCAACATGGGGTCGTCGATCGGCGTGTCCCGGGCCACCGACGTCGACGGCGTGCTCGCCGCACTGGAGGAGGCCGCCCGCTACGACGAGCGGTTCGTCGTCGAGGAGGGCATCGGGACCCCTGAGGACCGGGTGCGCGAGCTCGAGTGCGGCGTCCTCGGCAACCTGTCGCCACGGGCGTCTGTCGTCGGCGAGATCGTGCCCGCTGCGGAGTTCTACGACTACGAGGACAAGTACGCCGACGGCGCCGCCCGCACCGTCATCCCCGCCGAGATCGACGACGAGCTCTCCGAGGAGATCCGCCGGCTCGCGGTGCGCACCTTCCAGGTGCTGCGCGCCGAGGGGATGGCCCGCGTCGACGTCTTCCTCGCACCGGAGTTCCATCGGTCGGGCGGCACGAGCCCCGGAGCGAGGGTGCTGGTCAACGAGATCAACACCCTGCCCGGGTTCACCCCGATCTCGATGTTCCCCATGCTGTGGCGAGCGTCCGGCCTGTCGTACCCGCAGTTGATCGACGAGCTCGTGCGCCTGGCCCTTGAGCGTCACGACCGCCGCAGCCACTTCGAGACCGGCCGCTGAGCGGACGGACTTCCTGAACCACGCTCAGGTCTGCTCGCCGTCCAGGATCTGATAGGGACTACCCCCGTGATCACCGACGGCCTGGCCGGCAAGCGCATCTTCGTCACGGGCGCCACCGGGTTCGTCGGGACCGCGCTGGTCGAACGGCTGCTGCGCTGCGTGCCCGACGTCGACATCACGCTGCTCATCCGCGACGGGCGACGCACCACCGCACAGCGTCGGCTCGAGCGCGAGGTCCTCAAGAACGACTGCTTCGACCGACTGCGCGACGAGCTCGGCACGGAGGGCTTCGCCGAGGCCGCCACCCGCGTCCGCGCCGTCAGCGGCGACGTCGGGACCGACGGTCTGGGACTCGACGACGACGGCAGGGCGGCGCTCTCCGCCGCTGACGTCGTCATCCACTCCGCCGCCACCGTGGCCTTCGACTCGCCGCTCGACCGGGCGGTCGAGATCAACCTGATGGGTCCGGTCCGGCTCGCGGAGACGCTTCAGGACCTCGGCGCCCACCCGCACCTCGTCGCCGTGAGCACCTGCTACGTGGCGGGCAACCGTCGCGGTGCCGCCCACGAGGAGCCGGTCACCTCCAACCCCTTCTTCGCCGACCTTGACTGGCGGGCCGAGGTCGCGGCGGCTCGACGCACCCGGGCCGACGTCGACGCCGAGAGCCGCACGCCCGAGAAGCTCGACGAGTTCCGGACGCAGGCCCGCTCCGAGCTGGGCCCGGCCGGCGGCCCGCTCATCGCCGAACGCACCGAGAGCCTCCGCAAGGACTGGGTCCACGACCGGATGGTCACGTTCGGGCGCTCGCGCGCCGCATCGGTCGGCTGGCCCGACGCCTACGCCTTCACCAAGGCGCTCGGCGAGGTCGCCCTGGGCCAGACCGTCGAGCGCGGCGCCGACGACGGCGGTCCGATCGGGTACACGATCGTGCGACCGTCGATCATCGAGTCCGCTCTGTCCGAGCCCCGGCCCGGCTGGATCCGGGGCTTCCGGATGGCCGAGCCGATCATCCTCAGCTACGCCCGCGGGTTGCTGAAGGAGTTCCCGGGCGTCCCCGAGGGCGTCATCGACGTGATCCCCGTCGACCTCGTGGTGGCCGCCATCATCGCCGCCGCCGCCGAGGGCGTCACCGGGCCCGCCGAGCCAGCCACCAGCCCGCGCATCGTGCAGGTGGCCACGGGCGCGGCGAACCCGCTGAAGTACCAGCAGCTCGTCGACCGGGTGCGGGACTGGTTCACCGAGCGGCCGCTGTACGACCGCAACGGCCAGCCCATCGTCGTGCCCGACTGGTCCTTCCCGGGCCGGGGACGCGTCGAGGGCCAGCTGCGCCGGGCGACGAGCATCCTGGAGAGGACCGAGAAGGTCGTGGCGTCGCTCCCCCTCCGGGGCAAGGCCGCCCAGTGGGGTGCCGAGGTCGAGGAGAAGCGGGAGCAGGCCCGACGGGCGCTCTCCTACGTGGAGCTCTACGGCGCCTACACCGAGTGCGAGGCGGTCTACGGCATCGACCACCTGCTGGAGCTCGACTCGCGGCTGTCGGCCGAGGACCACGAGCGCTTCACGCTGGACCCGTCGGGCATCGACTGGGACCGCTACATCACCGACGTCCACCTGCCGTCGGTGGTGGCGCACGGTCGCGCCCGGTCCTCGGCACCGGTCAAGCGGTCGGCCACCGCCAGGGAGGACCGCCTGCGGGCCCAGGTGCTCGCCCCCGAGCGGCAGATGGCGGCGTTCGACCTGGAGAACACGATCATCGCGTCCAACGTCGTGGCCACCTACTCGTGGCTCGCCACCCGTCGCCTCGGGCCGGCCGACCGGGTGCGCTTCGTCGGTCGCACCCTCATGGAGGCTCCCAGCCTCCTGGCCCAGGACCGCAAGGACCGCTCCGACTTCCTCCGGGCCTTCTACCGCCGCTACGAGGGCGCCCCCGTCGAGGAGCTGCGCCAGGACGCGCTGGAGCACTTCAGCGACCTGCTCCTGACCCGCTCGTTCCCCGACGCGGTGCGCCGGGTCCGCCGCCACCGCGAGCTGGGTCACACGACGGTGCTCATCACCGGGGCGCTCGACATCGTGATCGAGCCGCTGCGCCCGCTGTTCGACCACGTCGTCTGCGCCCGGCTCGGCACCCGGATCGACGACGACGGCGTCGAGGTCCTCACCGGCCACCTCGACGAGGTGCCACCGACGGCCGAGGCCCGGGCCCGCATCCTCACCGACATGTGCGCGGACCTCGATCTCGATCCCCGCCAGTCGGTCGCCTATGCGGACTCGTCCTCGGACCTGCCGATGCTTGAGGCCGTCGGGTTCCCGGTCGCGGTCAACCCCGAGCCCCGTCTGGCCTCCATCGCCCGCAAGCGGGGCTGGCTGGTCGAGGACTTCGGGTCCGACTTCGACCACAAGGTCCTGCCGCTCGCACCGACGTGGCAGGAGCGCACCGACCAGGTCCGCCGTCGCCTCGGCCGGTCGAGCGGACCGTCGGGACCCAGCGGGGGACGGTTCGATCCGGACCAGGTCGTGAGGGTCGAGCTGTGAGGGTCGAGCTGTGATTGTCGAGCGAGAGGGCCGACCCGTGACGCCCGCATCGGACAGGACGGCGCTGTGAAGGCGCTGCGCTTCGAGCGCGACGTGCTCCGCTTCGGCGCGGCGCGTGTCGCGTCCAGCCTGCGGCCGGGCGCGGGGTCCCGGTTCGGTCCGCTGGAGCTGGTCGACGACGTCGATCCGGAGCTGCCCGGTCCCGAGTGGGTGCGGCTGACCCCGCGCCTGTCGGGGATCTGCGGCTCCGACCTCGCGACGGTCGACGGTCGCTCCTCGCAGTGGTTCGAGCCGATCGTGTCCTTCCCCTTCGTCCCCGGTCACGAGGTGGTCGCGGACTCCCCCGACGGCCGCGTCATCCTCGAGCCCGTGCTCGGCTGCGTCACACGGGGCATCTCCCCGGTGTGCACGGCCTGCGCAGAGGGGCGGCTCGGCAACTGCGAGCACCTGGACCACGGGTGCCTCGACGCCGGACTGCAGAGCGGCTTCTGCTGCGACACCGGCGGCGGCTGGTCCACCTCGATGGTGGCGCACCCGAGCCAGCTCCACGACGTCCCCGACGACATGTCCGACGAGGCCGCCGTCCTGGTCGAACCGACGGCGTGCGCCGTGCACGGCGCTCTGCGGGCACGTGTCCGCCCCGGCGACACCGTGGCGGTCATCGGCGCCGGCACGCTCGGCCTGCTGACGCTCGCCGCTCTCGAGCGCTTCGCTCCCGACTGCACGCTCGTGATCGGGGCCAAGCACCCGCACCAACGGGAGCTGGCACGGGACCTCGGCGCGGACGTGGTCTGCGCCCCCGACGAGCTGGCCCGGGCCGTGCGCCGCACCGTCGGCACCCAGGTCCTCGGCCGGGGATCGGCGGCGCGGCTCACCGGCGGAGCCGACGTGACGATCGACTGCGTGGGCTCGGCCGAGAGCATCGCCACCGCCCTCGCCGTCACCCGACCTGCCGGCCGGGTCGTCATGGTCGGCATGCCGGGCGTCGTGAAGGCCGACCTCACGCCGCTGTGGCAGCGCGAGATCGAGCTCGTCGGCGCCTACGCCTACGGCACCGAGCAGCTCACGGATGCCGACGGGACGCCGACCGGCGAGAGCCGCCGCACCTTCGAGCTGGCGTTCGAGCTGGTCGCCGGGGCCGACCTCGGCCGGCTGGTGTCGACCACCTACCCGCTCGACCGCGCCGATGACGCCATCGCCCACGCCGCCGACGCCGGCCGCCGGGGCGCCGTGAAGATCGCCTTCGACATGAGACCTTCCCCGATCCCAGGACGCTGAGGAACGAACCGTGCCCGCCAGGAACGAACGACCCAAGATCGGCCCCGCCAACAGGCCGCCGTCGCGCCCCCACACGGCCCGTGACCGCAGCCGCCCGACGCCGCGGCCCGGACTGGTGCTCGACGTCGACCGCTCGACGCCGCCCGTGCTGTTCCACCACGGCGAGCAGCTCCGCCTGGAGAAGCTGCCGGCGGACCGCAGCCGGATCATCTACCCGCCCGAGCCGCTGCCCGGCCTGGCCCACCCCGACGAGGCCATCCGCCACGCCCTCGAGAACCCGATCGACTCCGAGCCGCTGTCGGCCCTGCTGTTCCCCGACATGAAGCTGACGATCGCGTTCGACGACATCTCGCTGCCCCTGCCGCAGATGCGTCGTCCCGACATCCGCCAGCGCGTCATCGAGGCGGTCCTGGACCTGGCCGCGGAGGCCGGCGTCACCGACGTCCACCTGATCGCCGCCCTCGCCCTGCACCGCCGGATGACCGAGGCCGAGCTGCGCCACGCCGTCGGCGACCGCGTCTACGACGCCTTCGCCCCCCGGGGTCAGCTCTACAACCACGACGCCGAGGACCCCGACGGGATGACGCTCGTCGGCACCACCCGCCACGGCGAGGAGGTGCAGATCTCGACCCGGGCCGCCACCTCCGACCTGATCGTCTACGTGAACATCAACCTGGTGGCCATGGACGGCGGCTGGAAGTCCACCGCGACCGGCCTGTCGGGGTACCAGGCGCTGCGCCACCACCACAACGTCCACACCATGCGACGGTCCCGGAGCTTCATGGACCAGGAGAACTCCGAGCTCCACACCCGCAACTGGCGCCAGGGCGAGGTCCTCCGTGACGCCGGCATCAAGGTCTTCCAGATCGAGACGACGGTCAACAACGACCTGTTCGGCGACGGGCCGCTGTCGGTGCTCGCCAAGCGCGAGTGGGAGTGGAACGCCAAGGACCGCGCCACGTTCATGGCGGCCAAGGCCGGCCTCGACCGCCTCTCCCCCGCCAACCGGCGCAAGATCCTCCAGGGGTGGCGCGCGCCGTACGGGATGACGTCGGTGCAGGCCGGCGAGGTCGAGGCGGTGCACAAGGTCACGACCCAGCACGTGTACGACCAGCAGCTCGTGCAGGTCGAGGGCCAGACCGACGTCCTGATGCTGGGTCTCCCCTACATCTCGCCGTACAACGTCAACTCGATCATGAACCCGATCCTGGTGATGTGCCTGGGCCTCGGCTACTTCTTCAACCTCTACAAGGGTCGGCCGTTGGTCCGCGAGGGCGGCGTGCTCATCATGAGCCACCCGACCACGCCCGAGTTCCACCCGGTGCACCACCCGAGCTACATCGACTTCTTCGAGGAGGTGCTCGCCGAGACCACCGACCCCGAGGTCATGGAGGCCCAGTTCGAGGAGCGCTTCGCCACCGACGAGTGGTACCGCCACCTCTACCGGACGAGCAACGCCTACCACGGCGTCCACCCGTTCTACATGTGGTACTGGGGCAGCCACGCGCTGGAGCACCTCGGCGGCGTGATCGTCGTCGGCGGCGACCCCGCCACCGTCCGTCGACTCGGCTTCCGGCCGGCGTCGACCATGGCCGACGCCCTGGAGATCGCCTCCGACGTCGTCGGCCGCCAGCCCACGATCACCTACTTCAAGAACCCGCCGATCTCGATGGCGGACGTGAGCTGATTCCATGGGCCTCGACGACCTCGCGGACCCCGAACGCCTGCGCCGCCTCGCGCGTGCGGTCGACCCCACGCGCGTGATCGGCCGCCTCGGCTTCCCGTTCACCGCCGCGCCGACCCCGCCCGGGGTCGCGCCGGCGGAGCGACCGAACGAGCTCGGCGACCGCTACGACACCGACTGGGCCCGGCGGCCGCTGGCACGGGCGACGCGACGGGCGACCGTCGAGACCATCGGTCGACTCGGCACCGCCGTGGTGGCACGTCCGACCGTGCGCGGCCTGGACCGCCTGGAGGACCTGGACACCAACGCCATCTTCGTGGCCAACCACCACAGCCACCTGGACACGCCGATCCTGCTGACCCACATCCCGACGCCGTGGCGCCACGAGCTGGTGGTGGCCGCCGCCGCGGACCACTTCTTCGACACCAAGCCCAAGGCGGCGCTGATCTCGTGGGCCTACGGCGCCATCCCGATGGAGCGCCGCAAGGTGTCCCGTCGATCGGCCGACTCCTCGGCCCGGCTCATCGACGACGGGTGGTCGCTGCTGATCTTCCCCGAGGGCGGCCGCAGCCCCGACGGTTGGGGTCAGCCGCACAAGGGCGGCGCCGCCTACCTGGCCGTGCGGTGCGGCGTGCCCGTCGTGCCCGTGCACCTGGACGGCACCGGACGGATCCTGCCGAAGGGGAACAGCACGCCGCGCCCCGGCTCGGTCGAGGTCAACTTCGGCGCCCCGCTGCGCCCCGCCGAGGGCGAGGACGCCCGGCGGTTCGCCGTCCGGCTCGAGAAGGCCGTGGCCGAGCTGGCCGACGAGACGACCAGCGACTGGTGGTCCGCACGGCTCCGGGCCCACGCGGACGACACCCCCGGCCTCCAGGGCCCCGACGACAACTGGATCCGGGACTGGAGGTCGCCGGACCGCCGGCCGACGCCTAGCGACACTGATCGGCGATGGAGCTCCGGCAGAAGACGGTGAACCCGTCGAGCTCGGTCGCCCGGTACCAGCCCGGCTCGCTCAGCTCCGCGGTGAGCGGATCCTCGCTCGACCACACCACGACGTCGGGATCCGCCCTGTCGAGCGACTCCTGCCAGCCGTCGCCCAGGTACTTGAGGGTGGCGTAGTCGATCAGACCGTCGACGCCGGGGCGGTCGTCGACGAACGTGTTCGCCCGCTCCTCGAACCGCCAGTCCAGGTAGTTCCCCGCGAAGTCGTGGGTGAGCACCTTCACGTCGGGCGCTCCGGCCAGGCCCCTCTGCTCGAGCCAGTCGACGGCGGACACCGGGTAGCGGCTGAGGTCGTAGGACGGGGTGGCGACCGCCCACAGGAGCCCGGCGAACCCGAGCGCCGCCCCGACGGCGACGAGGACCTTCTGGACCCGCGGCTCCGGCAGGGCGATCCCCTGCAACCGCATCAACCCGGCGGCCACCCAGGGGACGAGGGTGATGGCGGCGAGCGGCAGGAGGCGTCCGGCGGAGAGCCCCATGGCGACCAGACCGAGCGACGCCACGAGGACGCCCCACGCCCGGGGCCGGTCGGACGCGTCGCCGTCCCGGCCCCGACCGTCCGCTCCGCGACCGATCGCGCCGAACAGCGCGACCAGGCCCATGGCGATCAGCAGCCAGGTGAGAGGGTGGTCGAACCCGGCCGGCCGCCACTCGACGTAGGTCGACAGGGCACGGCGGGCGCGCTCGTCGCCGAACTGGTCGAAGGGCAGGACCACCGTCTGGAAGCGGTCGGGCTGGGCGAGCCCGCCGAGCAGGACGCCGAGTCCGGCCGAGACCACCGACAGGACCTGTCGCCGCTCCAGGCGCCGGTCGTCGATGACCTGCGCCGCCAGCAGCAGCCCGAGGACGCCCAGGCCGTAGAACCACGTGCCGTGCACGTTCACCCAGACGGCGAACACGGCGACCAGCCACCACGGCGAGCGCCGCTCCTTCACGACGAGGACCGTCAGCGCCAGCAGGAGGTACCCGGGCAGCTGGGGCCGGGCGTTCACGAACGGCATCAACGTGATCAGGACGCACACCGACGGCAGCACGACCGACAGGAGGGTCCGATCCGCCACGACTCCCCCGGGGCCGTCCTCGGGTCGGGTCAGCCGGACGACCAGGAGGCCGAGCACCGCGGCACAGGCCGCGGTGAGGATGCGGATGCCCGTGCCGCCGCTGACGGCGTCGACGATGCCGAGCACCCCCGACCACAGCCAGCTGGGGATCGGGAAGTCGCTCGACGAGTAGAGGAACGGGTTGGTCTCCGGGATGCCGTCCTGCAGCATCAACCGGCCCGTGGCCAGGTGGGTGAGGAAGCTGTTGTCGGCGAGCGGCCGGGCGGCGACGAGGGCCAGGATGCCCGCCACCAGCACGCCGAGTCCGGCGTCGGGCCGACGACGGACCGACGCGGCCGGTGTCGCATCCGGCCCAGTCGGCTCAGTCGGCTCAGTCGGCTCGGTCGGCTCGGCCGGCCGGGTCTCCGTCCCGCCGGGGAGGCGGGTGGCGGTCACAGGCTCTCGCGGATGTTCATGATCGCCGGGCCGAGCACCACCACGAACAGCGCCGGGAAGATGCAGAAGACCATCGGGATCAGCATCTTGACCGGGGCCTTCTGCGCCCGCTCCTGGGCCAGCTGACGCCGCTTGATGCGCATCTCGTCGGCCTGGCCCCGCAGGACCCGTCCGATCGAGACGCCGAACTGGTCGGCCTGGATGATGGCCATCACGAACGACCGCAGCTCGGGCACGTTGCAGCGCTCGTCCATGGCCCGCATGGCGTCGGATCGGGACGCGCCCGCTCTGGTCTCGCCGAGCATCCGTGAGAACTCGTCGGACAGGGCCCCGGGGACCGAGGTGACGACGCGGTCGATCGCCTGCTCGAAGCCCAGACCGGCCTCGACGGAGATGGTCAGGAGGTCCATCACGTCCGGGAGAGTGATCTGGATCTCGTGCTGGCGCTCCTCCACCTGGCGGTTGAGCATGCTGTCGGGGCCGAGGATCAGGCCCAGGATCAGCAGGCCCGGCACGGCCAGCCGCAGGTTGCCGGTCAACCCGAGCAGGTTGAAGACGAACAGCAGCACGAACACCAGCACGGCCAGGCCGACCGTCACGACCCGGATGCCGAGGAAGCGGTCGACCGCCGCCTGGTCGGGCTTGCCGGCGTAGATCAGCTTCTGCTTGACCTTCTCGACGTAGCCGACCGGTGTGAAGCGTCGGCCCAGTCCGGTGACGCCGTCGACCAGCGGTCCGACCGCCCGCTCCTTGAGGGGGGCCAGCATCTGCTGGTCGCGGTCGTTCTCGACCTCGTAGCCGTCAAGCTGGCGGAGCGCCTCCCGGACGACCTGGCGCTCGTCCAGCTGGCTGAGCACGGCCCACACGCCGACGCCGACGGCGCCGGCGAGGAGGAGGACGGAGAGCAGGAGCATCGGCGACATCTCGTCAGACCTCGATCGTGATGATCTTCTTCATCCAGGCGAACCCGATCAACATCGAGACGACGCCCAGACCGAGCAGGATGTACCCCAGCCCGGGGGTGAACAGGGTGGACATGTAGCCCGGGTTGATGGCCCACATCACCAGGCCGAGGGCGGGCGGCAGGAAGCCGAGCACGATCGCGCTCATCCGGCCCTCCGCCGTCAGCGTGGCGACGTCGCGACGGAGCCTCTCGCGCTGGGTCATGGTGTCGGCGACCGTCACGAGCAGCTCGGCCAGGTTGCCGCCGACCTCTCGCTGGATGCGGATGGCCATGACGGCCCAGCTGAAGTCGTCGCTCTTCATCCGGTCGGCGACCGCCTCGAGGGACTCGTCGAGCGGCCGGCCGAGGCGGGTCTCGGTGACGACCCGGCGCAGCTCCCGTCCCATCGGATCCGCGATCTCCGTGGAGACGGCCTCGAAGCCCTGGCCGATCGAGTAGCCGGCGCGCAGCGTGCCGGCCATCAGCGTCAGGGTGTCGGGCAGCTGTCGCTCGAAGGCCCGGCAGCGGCGCCGGACGGCGATGCTCAGCGCGGCCCGGGGCACGAAGAACGCCAGGGCCGCGACGATGAGCGTCGGGATGAGGCTGCGGGTGAGGGCGAAGGTGAGGAGCGAGATGAGGCCGACGCCCACCGTGAGGAAGAACAGCGCCTCGGCGCCGCGCAGCGGCAGGTTGGCCCGCTCCAGATCCCCCTCGAGCTTCTCGAGGACGCCGCGGCGCTCGGCCACGTCGCCGGTGAACTCGACGGCTCTCTGGATGATCGGGACCGTCGTGTGGGACCCGTCGGACGGGTCCTCCTCGGCCGCGGTCTCCCCGTACGGGTCCTCGTAGGCCTCGAGACGGCGGTTCAGCGTGTTCGAACCGGGCATCACCATGGTGAGGAGCGTCCACACGAACAGGGCGACGGCGGCGAAGCCGATCAGCACGACCAGGATGAGGCCGAGCGGGTTGCCGAGCACGCGCTCGACGATCGACGGGCTCTGCGCCACCGCCGGAGCCAGGTTGGCGGCGCCGTGGCGGGTGGTCCCCGGCACGTAGGCGACGGTGGTGGCCAGGTCGCCAGCGGTGACCGTGAGGGTGGCGGTGTCGGTCCCGCCGGTCGCCGGGAAGCTCATGACGAACCGGCCCTGCAGCTGGCTCGCCAGCGTGCCGAACGCGGCGGCCAGCCCGTTCTCGTCCGGGGAGATCGTGACGGACCCGCCGAGGCTGGAGACCATGTTGTCGATCGCCTCGAGATCCGCGCCCCGGGGGATGGCCACCGCGTTGAGCTGGGCGCCGGCCTGGGCGAGGGCGCCCTGGGCCGTCGCTGCGGTCGCCGTACCGGCGACCGGGGGCGAGGCGGCGAACAGGATGATGCTCCGCTGGGCGAGGTCCCCCTCGCTCAGCAGGTCCGCTCCCCGGACCAGCCCGTCCCAGGTGAGCGAGGATCCCGACGGCTCGACCTCGTCGAGCGCGGCCTGGAACTCCTCGGCCGACGTGGTCGCGCCGATGTCGACCGCGGCCCCGCCGCCGGTCGTGACGAGAGCCAGCGACCGGGTGATCCCCTTGCCGGGGAGCAGCGGTTCGAGGGCCTGCTTGGCCAGCTGCACTGTGGCGTTGCCGAGGGCGGCGGAGTTGTCGAGGACCACGACGGCGTCCAGCGGGACGTCCGGGCCCGACACCACCGTGGTGTCGACCTTCTTGCCGTTCACGGTCGCAGCGAGCTGGGAGGCGTCGACGCCCACGAGGTTTCCGGAGGCGTTGACCTCCGAGCCGCGGGCGTTCACGCTCTGCACCGTCAGGGTGGGCACGGGGTCGTCGGCGGCGCCGGCAGGGGTGACCACGCCGACGAGACCGACCAGGCACGCGGCCGCAGCCAGCCCCAGGAGCAGGGCGACGCCCTTGCGGCGCATCACCGTCCGGTCACCGCCTTGCGACCGCCGTCGCGGGAGAAGACCTCGGGGCCGAGGCGGATGCCCTGGTCCGCCAGCTTCTCGGCGAACTTCGGTCGCACGCCGGTCGCCTGGAGCTGACCCCGGTAGCGGCCGTTCTCGTCGACGCCGGCACCGAAGTCGAACAGGAACACGTCCTGGAGGGTGATGACGTCGCCCTCCATGCCCTGGACCTCGGTGATGTGGGTGACGCGTCGGCTGCCGTCCCGCAGGCGGGAGAGCTGCACGATCACGTCGATGGCCGAGGCCATCTGCTCACGGATCGCCCGGACCGGCAGGTCGAACCCGGCCATCAGGACCAGGGTCTCCAGACGGGCGAGCGTGTCGCGGGGGCTGTTGGCGTGGACCGTGGTCAGCGAGCCGTCGTGACCCGTGTTCATGGCCTGGAGCATGTCGAGCGCCTCGCCGGAGCGGCACTCCCCGACCACGATGCGGTCGGGGCGCATGCGGAGACAGTTCTTGACGAGGTCGCGGATCGTGACCTCGCCGCGACCCTCGACGTTCGGCGGGCGGGACTCCATGCAGAGCACGTGCTCCTGGTGGAGCTGGAGCTCCTTGGCGTCCTCCACGGTGACGATCCGCTCGTCCTCCGGGATGAACGACGAGAGGACGTTGAGCATGGTCGTCTTGCCGGTGCCGGTACCGCCGGCGACGATCACGTTGAGCTTGCCGACGATGCACGCCTGCAGGAAGCGGGCGGCGTGGGCGTTGACCGAGCCGAAGCGGATCAGGTCGTCGATCTGGAGCGGGTCGGCGGCGAACTTCCGGATGGTGAGGAACGGGCCGCCGATCGACAGCGGGGAGATCACCGCGTTGACTCGGGAGCCGTCGGGGAGGCGGGCGTCGACCATCGGCGTGGACTCGTCGATGCGTCGACCGACCTCGGAGACGATCTTGTCGATGACGCGCCGGACGTGGTCCGAGTCGATGAAGCGGATCGACTCGTCCTTGGTGAGCTTGCCGCTGCGCTCGACGAAGACCAGGTCCGGTCCGTTGACCATGACCTCGGTGACGTCCTCGTCACGCAGGAGCTTGTCGATGGGGCCGTAGCCGAGGATGTCGTCGCTGACGTCCTGGATCAGCTGCGCCTTGTCGGCGGCGGAGAGCGGCGCGCGCTCGGCGGCGATGGCGGCGTGGAGCTGCTCGTGGACCCGGCGGCGGAGGTCCTGCTCCGAGAGGCGACGGTCGAACAGGATCGGACCGAGCTCGTCGATGAGCTGCTGGTGGATCCGGTGGCGGAGCTCGTTGAGGGCGGGGTCGCGGCGCGGCGCCTGCGCCGGCTGCGCCGCAGGTCGGGCCGGGGGGCCACCGGAGCCGTCGCCCGGACCGGATGCGGACGGAGGCTGCCCCGCGCCCGGCTGACCGGGCTGACCCGGTTGCCTGGGCTGGCCGGGCTGGCCGCCCTGCTGCTCGTTGATCCGCTGGTACAGGGACACCGTGTGACTCCCTCGTCTCGCTCTGCTGGTCTGCTGCTGGCTCGGCTGGTCTGCTGGCTCGTCGCGTCAGCCCGAGCGGCGACGACGACCGGCGGTGGCCTCGGCCGGCACGAACTGGTCGGCCAGCTGCTGGATCGCCCGGGTCACCGACGACTTCGGTGCGTGCATGACGACCGGTTCGCCCTTGTTCACAGCCTGGGGGACGCAGATGTCGCTGGGGATCAGCACGTCGGCCTTGACCTGGAGCGTGCGCTCCACCTCGCCGACGTCGAGCTTCACCTTGCTGTTGGCCCGGTTGAGGACCAGCAGCAGCTTCTCCATGGGAGTGTTGAGCAGCCGGAGCGTCTGCAGGCCGATCTTCACGTTCTTGATGTTCGGGATGTCCATCCCGGCGACCAGGAGCACCCGGTCCGACGCTTCGACCAGACCGAGCACCACGTCGTTGAAGTAGGCCGGCGTGTCCACGATCACGTAGCTGCAGAACGACCGCAGCATCTCGACGATGGCGACCATCTCGCTGGCGCCCACCTGGTCGGCGAAGGCCGGCTCCAGCGGTGCCGGCATGACCCGGAGTCCGGACGGCTCGTGCGTGACGAGGAGGCTCTCGAGGAGCGGCGGGTCCATCCGGTCGAGGACCGAGACGGCGTCGACGATCGTGTGGTGCGGCGTCAGCTTGAGCATGACCGCCACGTCGCCGAACTGCAGGTCCGCGTCGACCAGGCAGACCGGCTGGTCGGACCGGCGGGCCAGCTCCACGGCCAGGGAGGTGGCGAGCATGGACTTGCCGGCGCCGCCCTTGGTGGAGAACACGGTGATGACCTGTCCGTCCACGGTGGGCAGGACCTCGACGTCCTCGGGCACCGGCACCGACGGCACCGGCATCGAGGCGCTGCGGGGCGCCTGGTCGAGCGAGATGGCCACCCGCTGGACGGCCTGGGCCAGAGCGCCGGACTCGCCGCTCAGGGCGAGGACGTCACGCACGCCGGCACGGAGCGCCGTCTGGAGCAGCTGGGTGCTGAGCTCGTCGACGACCAGGATCGTCGCCATCAGCGGGTACTCGCGCTGGACCTGCTCGCTGACGGCCAGGGTGGTCTCGTCGCTGCACGACGGGCCGAGCACGGCGACGACGGGGACGGCACCGGTGAGGCGGGACGACAGCTCCTCGACCGTGCTGAACGGCGTGACGCCGTCGCCGAGCAGACCCATGATCCGCTCTCGCGTCGGGACGTGGGACTCGACGACCGCGACCGACACCCGGATGGTGGGTTGCGGAGCCTCGGAGGTCACGGCGAAGTCGGTCACTGTCCTGCCGCCGGCTGACCTGCGTACGGCGAGACGCCGGCCTCGCCGGGCAGCGCCGGGAGCGCATCGGTGAACGGGATCGGGACGGGCTGGTAGTCGGGACGGTTGAGGGTCAGGTACAGGCTGGCGTCGCGGAGCGACGACAGGAGCTGGGCCTGCTGCGGCGGCAGCTGCACGGTGATCAGGGGCGAGGCGACGGGCGGGGCGGTGGTCGCCGTGGCCTCGGCACCGGGTGCGGCCGGCGCGGCCGAGACGGGCTGGCCGAGCGACTGCCCCACCGCGAGGACCTTGACGCCCTGGAAGAGGTAGCTCGACGGCAGGCCCAGGCTCACCGCGCCGTTGCCGGCCGGGGTGGTGCGGGCGAGGGAGCATCCGCTGGCTCCCTCCTCGCCGCCACCGGCCGGGGCGCCGACGCTGCAGTAGTTGGCGAGGATGTTGATGTTGTCGCCGGGCTGCACGAGGCCGGCCACGCCGGCGGCCTGGTCGACGGTGATCGTGATGGCGACGTTGCCCTTGTCGAGGCTGGCGGACTTGGAGCCCGTCAGCGCCGTCGGTGACACGAACATGGAGGCGGTGATGACCTCTCCGCCGCCGAGGTCGACGGCGGCGACCTGGCCCTGGATGTCGGCGAAGCGCCGCACCGGGTTCGCCGGCAGCTCGTCCTGGCGACGCTTCTCCATCACCAGCTGCTGCGCCTCGATCGCCTCGCTGGCACCCGAGCCCTTGGCGACCGGACCGGCGGCGACGACCACCTCGACCATCTGGGCCGCTTCGTCGGATCGGTTCTCGACCCCTCGCACGTAGCTGAGGGTCAGGAACGCGGCGAGCGCCCCGATGACGACCGCACCGATGAGGATCAACGTTCTGCGTGAACTCACTTGTCTCCGCTCCGTGGGCGTAGGGATGACGCTCGGGTGCGGCGGCGTGGAGCTGCTCCGGGGCGGGCCCCGACAGCAGCGCCCCGGTGGCGCAGCATCCGCTTGGGAGTTCCCTCGGCCGAAAGCGGGGCGGCCTGAACCTTTTGGACCATTTCGTAGGTCGCAGGACCCGAACGATGTCCGTTCGGTCGGCCGAGATCCCGCCAGGGCCCGCGACGACGTCCGAGGCGGGCGGACCGCTCGGACGGAAAGGGCGCGCCGAGCCGTCCCGGAACGCGGAACGACCCCCTGTCGGGGGCCGTGCCGCGTCAGTTCAGTTCAGTTCAGTTCAGTTCGTCCGATCGCTCGGACGCCTGTGGCCGTCAGGCCTCGTCGTCGGCTCCCGCGGCGACCGGGCCGTCCTCGGCTGCGGCAGTCTCGGCCTCGACCTCGACGGCTGCCTCGACGGCACCCTCGGCGTCGGCCTCGGCCGTGCCGAAGCCCTGCTCCGCGTAGTACTGCTCCCAGGCCTCCTGGCCCTCGGTGGTCTCTTCGCCCACCGGCTGGCCGATGTAGTTGCCCTCGGAGTCGTAGTTCTGCTCGCCGAAGTGCTCCTGGTACTCGGCGGCCACGATGCCGCCCTCGGCGGCCTGCTTGATCGACAGGCTGATGCGGCGACGGTCGAGGTCCAGGTCGATGATCTTGACCCACAGCTCCTCGCCGGGGGTGACGACCTGCTCGGGGAGGTCGACGTGGTGCGCCGACATCTCGGAGATGTGGACCAGGCCCTCGATGCCGTCGCCCACCTGGATGAACGCGCCGAAGGGCACCAGCTTGGTGACACGGCCGTAGACCAGCTCGCCGACCTGGTGGTTGGAGGCGAACTCCTGCCACGGGTCCTGCTGGGTGGCCTTGAGCGACAGGGAGATGCGCTCCCGGTCCAGATCGACCTCGAGGACCTCGACCTCGACCTCGTCACCCACGGAGACGACGGAACCGGGGTGGTCGACGTGCTTCCAGGACAGCTCGGAGACGTGGATGAGGC
>JAEYSR010000271.1 GCA_023434535.1 Actinomycetes bacterium | reverse complement strand
TCGAGCGCCGGCGCGCTTGCCCCAGGACGCCGGCGCTCCGGCCCCGCGATCGGGCAGGTCGTCGCGAATGACGGGCGGATCTGCCGGGTACGGGAGGCCGGAGGGTCGTCCGCTGCCGGCTGGATCGGGGGAGCTGTTCACCGCTGTACTGTGGTGCCGCTCTCGAAGGGTGCGCAATCGGCGGTGCGCACGGACACCTCATCCGTGACGACCACATGACCGCGCTCCTGCTCCTCCACCTGGCAGCAGCGGTGGTCTGCCTGGCCCCCGGACGGTCGATCCGGCGATCCGCCATCCTCGTCGCAGTCGTTCCCACGGTGGCGACGTTCACGTGGTTGGTGATCCAGGCCCCCGCCGTGCTCGACGGCGAGGTGATCGACCAGACGGCGACGTGGGTGCCGCAGCTGGGCCTGGACCTGGTGCTGCGCCTCGACGGCTTCGGCCTGTTCATGGGCCTGCTGGTCAGCGGAGTCGGCACGCTGGTGTTCCTGTACTCGTGGTCCTACTTCGACCACGAGCCGAGGGTCGGGCGGGTCATCGGCCTCCTCGTCGGCTTCGCCGGGGCGATGCTCGGACTGGTCCTCTCCGACGGGCTCCTCACGCTGTTCGTCTTCTGGGAGCTGACGTCGATCACGTCGTTCTTCCTGATCGGCTTCGACGACGCCAACGCCTCGGCTCGCACCGCCGCGACCCGGGCCCTGCTCGTGACCACCAGCGGTGGCCTCGCCATGTTCGCCGGGCTCGTGCTCCTGGCCCAGCAGTCGGGCGAGTGGACCATCTCGGGGCTCCTGGAGGTCGCCCCGACCGGCACCGTCGTGGCGGTCGCGCTCGTTCTCGTCCTCATGGGAGCGTTCACGAAGTCGGCGCAGTTCCCGTTCCAGTTCTGGCTCCCCGGGGCGATGGCCGCGCCCACACCCGTCTCCGCCTACCTGCACTCGGCCACCATGGTGAAGGCCGGCCTCGTCGTGGTCGCCCGGTTCGCGCCGACCTTCGCCGATGTGGGCATCTGGCGGCCGTTGTGCGTGACGATCGGCGTGATCACCCTGCTGCTCGGCGGCGTGCGGGCGCTCAGCCAGCAGGACGCCAAGCTGGCGCTCGCCCACGGCACCGTCAGCCAGCTCGGCCTCCTGATGGTCCTGCTGAGCATCGGCACTCCGGCGACGACCATGGCCGGCGTCGCCATGCTCTGCGCCCACGCCCTCTACAAGTGCGCCCTGTTCCTGGTCATCGGCATCGTCGACCACCAGGCCCACACCCGGGACATGCGCCGCCTGCAGGGCCTCATGGAACGCCTCCCCGTGGTGGCCGCCACCGCGTTCGTGGCCGCGGCGTCGATGGCCGCACTGCCGCCGACGTTCGGCTACGTCACCAAGGAGGGCGGCCTGGAGTCGCTGCTGCATGCCGGGGTCGGCTGGACCGGGACCCTGGCGCTCGTCGGCGTGTCGGTCGGCTCGGTGCTCACCGTGGCCTACACGCTGCGCATCACCTGGGAGATGTTCGGGAACCGGGCTCCGGGCATCGAGGGAGGAGAGCCGGCGATCGATCCGTCCCACGTGCACCGGCCCCGGATCCTCTTCGTCGCGGCCCCCGCGCTGCTGGCGACCCTGTCGCTCGGCTTCGGGCTGGCGGCCTCGGCCATCGCCCCGTTCTTCGAGCACGTGACCGCCTCGCTCCTGCCTGCGGGCGAGGAGGTCGAGGGACACCTCGCGCTCTGGGCCGGGTTCGGCACCCCGCTCCTGCTGTCCGCCTCGATCATCACCGTGGGCGCCGTCGTCGGGGTCGTGCTCGTCCGTCGGGAGCGGGGCGCCGAGCCCCGTCGGGGCATCGGCGAGATCGCGTACGCCCGCATCTACGACGGGCTGCTGTCCGGCGCACGACGGGTCACCGCCGTCACGCAGAGCGGGTCGCTCCCCCTCTACCTGTGCATCGTGTTCTCCACCCTGCTCGCGATCGTCGGCTGGATGCTGCTGACCGACGGGTTCGGGGCCTTCTCGGAGTGGCCGCTCGGCTCGTCGGTCCTCGAGGTCAGCGCCGCCGCGCTGACCGCTGCGGTCGGCCTCTCGGTCCTGACCGCCAAGCGGCGCTTCACCGCCGCCGTGCTGACGGGCGGCACCGGCTACGGCCTCGCCGTCATCTTCCTGATCCGCGGCGCACCCGATCTGGCGATCACCCAGTTCCTGATCGAGAGCCTCACGATCGTCATCTTCCTCCTGGTCTTCGCCCGCCTGCCCGACCGCTTCGCGGACGCCCCGGCATGGGCCCCGAGGTGGGTGCGTGCCGCCGTCGCCATCGCCGTCGGCGCGGCGTTCGCCGCCGTGGCGATCATCGTGCCCGCGGCGCGGACCGCGCCCTCGGTCGGCGAGGAGTACCTCGACCGGTCGCTCGCAGAGGCGGGCGGGCGCAACGTCGTCAACGTCACGCTGGTCGACTTCCGGGGCTTCGACACCCAGGGCGAGATCACGGTCCTCGCCGTCGCCGCGATCGGCGTCATCAACATCGTCGGGGTGGCCCGTCGCGAGCAGCGACGTCGACACCTGGCCGACGGCACCGACCTCGAGTCGGACCCGTCCGCACCGTCGCTGCCCGACCTCGAGCCGGAGGCCTCGTCGTGATGCGCCGATCGGTGATCCTCTCGGTCAGCGCCCGGGCGCTGACCCCGGTGCTGCTCATGGTCTCGATCTACGTGACCTTCCGCGGCCACAACGCCCCCGGCGGCGGGTTCGCCGGCGGCCTCATCATGGGCGCGGCGGTCGTGCTGCGGTACCTGGCCGAGGGGCTCGACGGCGTCGACCGGCTCCGGCTCGATCCGGTCTGGCTCGTCGCGGGTGGTCTGGGCCTCGCCGTCGTCACCACCACCGCACCTCTCGCGTTCGGGCTGAACGTCATGGACAGCCAGCTCTGGGACGTGCACGTGCCGCTGATCGGCGAGGTGCACACCGTGAGCGCCGCCATCTTCGACATCGGCGTGCACATCCTGGTGGTGGGCGTGGTGATGGCGATCCTCATGACCTTCGTGCGGGCCGACGCCGAAGCCACCCGCAGCACGGCCGAGGTGATCGCCGCACCTGACGGGTCCGACACCGAGCAGTCGGAGGTCGGATCGTGACGCTGGCCATGGCCGGGCTGATCGGGGTGCTGGGGTCGGTCGGGGTGTACCTGATGCTGCACCGCTCGCTGACCCGGATCATCCTCGGCGTGGGCATGCTCGGGAACGCGATCAACCTGCTGATCGTCGCCGTCGGCGGCGACGCCGGCACCGCTCCGATCATCGGCCGGGACGGCACGCCGTCGGACCCCGTCCCCCAGGCGCTCGTGCTGACCGCCATCGTCATCGGCTTCGGCATCGTGTCGATCCTCCTGGCCATCGCCTACCGGTCGTGGACGATCGACGGCAACGACGAGGTCGAGGACGACATCCACGACCGCCGGGTCGCGGCCACCCAGGACGAGTCGATCGAGGACGAGCCCGACGAGCTCGAGCCGACGGAGTTCGCGGAGGACGACGAGATGCTGGCCGAGGGTGAGAGATGAGCCGGTTCCTCGCGCTCCCGATCCTCGTGCCGCTCTTCGGCATGGTCCTCACGCTGGCCGCCGCCCGCAGCACGGCGCTGCAGCGGACCTTCGGCGTCCTCACCACCGTGGTCACCGCCGGCCTGTCGATCGCGATCCTGGTCGACGTCGACCGTCACGGAACCCTCGCGACCACCGCCGGCGGCTGGCCCTCCCCCATCGGCATCAACCTGGTCGCCGACCGCCTGTCGGCGCTGATGCTCGTGATCTCGGGGCTGATGCTCGCGGCGGTCCTCGTGTACGCGATCGGACAGAAGGGTCGGGACGAGCGCTCGATCTGGTACCACCCCGCCTACATGGCCCTGACCGCCGGCATCTCCGCCGCCTTCCTGGCCGGTGACCTCTTCAACTTCTTCGTCGCCGTCGAGATCCTCCTCATGGCGAGCTACGTGCTCATCACCCTGGAGGGAGGCGACGAGCAGATCCGTTCGGGGACCACCTACGTGGTGATCAACGTCCTGGAGTCGATCCTGCTCGTGATGGCGGTGTCGCTGGTGTTCGCCGCCACCGGCACGCTCAGCATGGCCGACCTCCCCGAACGGCTCGCCGCGCTCCCCGACGGCGTCAAGATCGGCCTCAACCTCCTCCTGCTGACCGCCTTCGGCCTGAAGGCCGCCGTGTTCCCGCTGTTCTCTTGGTTGCCCGACAGCTATCCGGCCGCGCCCGGTCCCGTGACCGCGGTGTTCGCCGGCCTGCTCACCAAGGTCGGCGTCTACGCGATCATCCGCACCCAGACCCTGCTGTTCCCCGGCACGCTGTCGACGCTGCTCCTCTGGATCGCCGGCGCCACCATGATCATCGGTGTGCTGGGCGCCATCGCGCAGAGCGACATGAAGCGGATCCTGAGCTTCCACATCGTCAGCCAGATCGGCTACATGATCATGGGCATCGCCCTGGGCGGTGCGGCGGCCATCGCCGCCACCATCTACTTCGTGCTCCACCAGATCCCGATCAAGACGTCCCTGTTCCTGGTGCAGGGCATCGTGGAGCGGGAGACCGGCACCAGCGCTCTCAGCAAGGTCGGCGGCCTGGCACGTCGGTCCGGTCCGCTGGCGCTCCTGTTCCTGCTCCCCGCCCTCAGCCTGGCCGGCTTCCCGCCGTTCTCCGGGTTCATCGGCAAGACCGGGCTGGTGGAGGCGGGTCTCGACGACGCGGCCTGGGCCATGATCGCCGTCGCACTCGTCGGTTCGGTCCTGACCCTGGTGTCCATGCTGAAGATCTGGACCGGCCTCTTCTGGGGCAAGGTCGAGGGACACGGCGTCGTGGACGGGACCCCCGAGCGGACCGGCATCCTCCGGCACCACCCGCTGATCTCGACCGTGACCGCTGCCGTGGTGGCGCTCGGACTGGTGATCGCTCTCGCCGGCGGTCCGATCTACCGGTACTGCGAGCGCGCGGCGGAGTCGATCGAGCACCCGTCGACCTACCGCACCGCGGTCAACGGCGACCAGCAGGCCGGAGGTCGACCGTGATCGGCCGCGTCGCGACCCGCCTCCTCCCTCCCGTCCTGCTGCTCGCCATCTGGATCGGGCTGCAGGGGTCGCTGACGGTCGGCAACGTGGTCGGCGGCGTGATCGTGGTCGGCGTCGTGACCTGGATCGCCGGCCGGCGACCTCGGGAGCACGTCGTGCATCCGTGGGGCACGCTCAAGTTCGCGGTGATCTTCCTGAAGATGCTGGCCGAGTCCACGTGGTCGGTCGTGCTCATGTCGCTGCGCCCCACCCCGGAGCGGCTCCGCGCCGGGGTCGTCGCGTGTCCGTTGACCAACCAGACGCCGCTCGTCGCGACGATCGTGGCCGACGCCATCACGCTCACCCCGGGGACCCTCACCCTCGACGTCAGCACCGGTCCGACCGTCCTGTACGTCCACGCGGTCGGCTTCACCGACGCCGAGTCGATCCGGGCCGACGTCGAGGACCTCGAGCGGCTGGTGGTCGGAGCGATCGAACCGCGCCAGGGGCCCTCGGCCGCCGCCGCCCCGGAACCGGAGGAGGCCACATGACCGTCGTCGCCATCATCTGCCTGGCCATGCTGCTCGCCTCGGCGGCGCTCGCCCTGCTGTACGCCGTGCGCAACCGGGCGCTGGTCGAGCGCTCGATCGCGGTCGACACGATCGTCGCGTTCATCGTGTGCGGGCTGCTCGTGAACGCGGCGTGGGGCCGCGACAGCCTGTCGATCGACCTGGCTCTCCTGATCGGGCTCCTGGGCTTCATGGGGACCGTCACGGTGGCTCGCTTCATCGAGCGGAGGGGCTCGTGAGGACCGCTCTCGACGTCGCGTCGGCCGTGCTGCTCCTGGCCGGCTGCGGGCTGTGCCTGGTGGTGGGGATCGGCCTCAACACGGTGCCCGACGCGTTCGCCCGACTCCACGTGCAGACCAAGGCCACCACGCTGGCGATCCTGCTGTGCGCCGTGGGCGCGGCGCTGCGGATGCCCGACTGGTCGGCGGTGCTGAAGATCGCCCTGGTGGTCCTCCTCCAGTTCTGGACCACACCCATCGGCAGCCACCTCCTCGGGCGGGCGGCGCGGCTGTCCGGGCTGCGGCCCGCAGCCCCGCTGGCCGTCGACGACGAGCCTGCGACCGTCGACTGAGCGCCAGCGTCCGTCGACCGAGCGCCTGCGTCGGTCGACCGAGCGCCCGGCCGATCGGAGGTCACCGCGCGAGACTGACGTCACACGTGCCGCCGGGGGGCGGCGGGACCCAGGGGGGCACATGCCGACGGTCAACGACATCCGCGCGCAGCTGACGGGCCCCGGCGGCCCGTTCGAGGTGGTCGAGGAGGACGTCGACGGCGACACCATGCTCGTCTACAAGGACCGCTTCGACGACCTCCGGGTGGTCGCGGCGTTCGGCCAGGCCCACGGCGACAAGGTCTTCATCGTCCGCGGCGACGAGCGGATCACGTACGCGGAGTTCATGCGCAACGCCAACTCGGTCAGCCGCCGCCTGGGCGACTTCGGCGTCGGCCACGGCGACCGCGTGGCGGTCCTGAGCCAGAACAACCCGGAGTGGTGCCTGTCCTTCTGGGGCACCGTGGACATCGGCGCCGTCCTCGTCGGGCTGAACGGCTGGTGGATCACCGACGAGATCGTCTACGGCCTGGAGGACTCCGGTGCCCGGGTGCTCGTGGCGGACCGCAAGCGCTTCGAGCGGGTCGCGACCGAGGTCGACGACGTCGACACGCTCGAGCACGTGTTCCTCATCGACGCGGATCCGTCGGAGTTCGCCCGACCCGACGGCACGGTCAGCCCCAAGCTGCACCGCTTCGACGAGCTCCTCACCGAGCCGACCGACGAGCTGCCCACCGTCGCCATCGACGAGGGCGACCCGGCGGTCATCTTCTACACGTCGGGGACCACCGGCCGCCCCAAGGGTGCGATCTCCACCCACCGCAACATGATCGCCAACCTCCAGAACACGGTGTTCCTCCTGACCGCCGGAGCGATGGCCCAGGCCGCCGAGCCCAGCGATGGAGAGGAGCCGCCGACCGACGGCACCGGCCAGCCCGTCGCCCTGCTGACCTCTCCCCTGTTCCACGTCTCGGGCTGCCACTCGGTGCTGGTCGTCGGGATGATGGGCGGGCTCCGACTCGTGATGCTGCCGGGGCGCTTCTCCCCCGAGGCCGCGTTCGACGCGATCGAGAAGGAGCGCATCATGATCTGGGCCACCGTGCCGACCATGATCTGGCGCTGCTGCGAGCACCCCGACCGCCACGACTGGGATCTGCGGTCGATCACGTCGGTCAGCTTCGGCGGGTCGCCGTCGGCCGACGAGCTCCAGCGGCGGATCCGCGAGACCTTCCCGAACGTGAAGGCGACGACCAACGCCTACGGCCTGACGGAGTCGTCCTCCGCCGCCACGGCGCTGTCGGGCGAGGACTCGCTGACCCGACCCGACTCGGTCGGGCTGCCCATGCCCAACACCGAGCTCGCGATCGCCGGGCCCGACGGCGAGCACCTCCCGCCCGGTCGCACCGGCGAGGTCCTGATCCGCGGTCCGCTGATCATGGCGGGCTACTGGAACAAGCCGGAGGCCACGGCGAGCACCGTGATCGACGGCTGGCTCCACACCGGCGACGTCGGCCACCTCGACGAGGACGGCTACCTCTACATCACCGATCGGGCCAAGGACATGCTGATCCGCGGCGGCGAGAACGTCTACTGCGTGGAGATCGAGAACCGGCTGGTGGAGCATCCGGCGATCGCGGATGCCGCTGTGGTCGGCGTGCCGCACCCCGAGCTGGGCGAGGAGGTCAAGGCCGTCATCGAGGTGTCCGACGACGAGGGCCTGTCCGACGCCGAGGTACGGGAGTGGGTCGCGGAGACTCTGGCGGCGTTCAAGGTCCCGACCTACGTCGAGCGGTGGGACGGCAAGCTGCCCCGCAACGCGTCGGGCAAGCTGCTCAAGAACGTCCTCCGCGGCGAGGGCGAGGTCAGCTTCGCCGAGACGATGTAGCGGTCGCCCGCCATCCGGTTCGGACGGAGGCGGTTCCACGACGCCCGGAGGCGGTGGCCGCAGATGGCACCCTGTTGGCCATGGGATCGACGACGGCGACGGACCGCAGGGTGTGGGGTCGGCTGTCCGCCGCCCGACCGACCTACGTCGCCATCCTGTCGGCGGGCCTGGTCCTGCTGATCGTCACGGGCCTCACGCTGCTGCAGCACGACCTCTCCCAGGCCACGCGGGCCCTCCTCCTCGTGGTGCCCGTCGTGATCGCCGCCGTGCTCGGGACCCGCTGGGTCGCCTACGCGATCGCCGGTCTCGCGACGGTGGCGTTCACCCTCTCGGTCCCGCCCATCGGCGCGATCAGCTTCGCGGCGATCGACGACGCCATCGCCCTCGCGGTGTTCTTCGCCGTGGCGGTCGTCGTGTCCACGCTCGTGTCGAACCGCATCGACACGCTCGCCGAGGCGGACGAGCAGCGGCGCCTGCTCCTCCGCTCGGTGTCCCACGACCTCCGCACCCCGCTGGCCACGATCCGCGGCGCGGCGACCGAGCTGCTCGAGGGCGAGGTCACCGAACCGGCCGCGCGCCAGCGGATGCTGGAGCTGGTCGATCTGGAGGCGACCCGGCTCGACCGCCTGGTCGGGAACCTGCTGGCCATGAGCCGGATCGAGGCCGGTGCCATGACCCCCCGGCTGGCCCCGACCGACGTCGGCCCGGTCCTCCGGGCGGCCGCCCGACGCTTCGGCCTGGGAGCGCCGGTCGTCGGAGTGGAGGTGGTCGTGGCCGACGACCTCCCGTTGGTCCGCCTGGACGAGGTGCAGATCTCCCAGGTGGTCGACAACCTGATCGACAACGCGGTGCGCCACAGCCCCGTCGGCGAGACGGTCACCGTGACCGCGGCCCTCGAACGCGACCGGCTCCGGATCGACGTGTTCGACCGCGGTGCGGGCATCGCCGCCGAGGACGTCGAGGCCCTGTTCGAGCCGTTCCGCTCGGGAGCGACCGCAGGGTCCTCCGGTCTCGGGCTCGCGACCTGCCGGGCGATCGTCCATCTCCACGGCGGTACTCTGACCGTCGATGACGACCACGGCCGCGGCACCAGGTTCACCGTCCTCCTCCCGGCCTGAGTGCTCTCCACGAGCCCTGCCTCCCGCCGGGACGCCGTCGGTCCGCCGCGAAGGCCTCCGGTGACGGAGGAACCGACCACGGTCCTGCTCGTCGAGGACGACCCGTCGGTCGCCGAGCTGCTCACCACGGCGCTCGGCGCCCGCGACCACACGGTGATCGTGACCCGCACCGGGGCCGCCGCGCTCGAGGCCATGCGCACGGCGCCCCCGGGGCTGGTGATCCTCGACCTCGGCCTCCCCGACATCGACGGCGTCGACGTGTGCCGGGAGTTCCGGCGCACCTCCGACGTGCCGATCGTGGTGCTGTCGGCCGACGGCGACGAGGACCGGAAGGTCGCAGCGCTGGACCTGGGCGCGGACGACTACGTCACCAAGCCCTTCTCCACGCCCGAGCTCATGGCCCGACTGCGGGTGGCGCGTCGCAACCGCGGCCAGCGGTCGGCCGGGAGCGGTCCCGCCGAGCTCTCCGCCGGCTCGGTGCGCATCGACACCGACGGCCGATCGGTCGAGGTGGGTGGAGAGCGTGTCCACCTCACCCAGAAGGAGTACCGGCTCGCCAGCCTGCTGGTCGGCCGCGCCGGTCGGGTGCTGACGCACTCGACGATCATGGACGACCTGTGGCCCGACGGCGGAGGAAGCGCCGAGTCGCTGCGGGTGCACGTCACCAACCTGCGCCGCAAGCTCGGGTCCGACTCCGGCGTGGAGATCGCCACCGAGACCGGCGTCGGGTACCGCCTGGTCGAGTCGACCTGACACCGACCCCGGCCTGACAC
>JAEYSR010000270.1 GCA_023434535.1 Actinomycetes bacterium | reverse complement strand
CCCACGACCCCAGAACCGGGTGGCGACCGGTGGACCGGAACGGGCCCGCCGGCTGCCACGATGGAGGAGTGGCGGAGGACGCAAGGTCAGGTGGACGGCGGGCGGGCGCGGTGCTGCGGGCGTATGCCCGCCTGTCGCCGACCCAGCAGGATCGAGATCTGGCCGGGACCGCCCGAGACGATCTGTTCGTGTTCGACCAGCGGCATGCGTCCGAGCTCGAGCAGCTCATCAAGCCGTGGGGGTTCCGGGATTCACTGGGTCTGTCGCACACTCCGAGACTCGCTCGACTCGCGTCGGTCGACGCGCTGCACAGGGAGGAGCTGCTCCTCCGACTGTGCTGGGTGTTCGTTGCGGGCACCGCCATGGTCGACGGCAGCGAACGCCGGGTCCTGCAGCCACTGGTGCTGCGTCCGGTCCGACTCGTCCGCAGGAGCGCACTGACAAGGGTCGCCGGTGGGATCGGGAGCGAACTGATCGGCCTCGGTTCCGCCTCCGAGTACCTGCTGGAGGTCGCAGGAGATCCTGAGGTGTCGCCGCTCATCGACGACCCCGGTGCCAGGGAGCACATCCTGTCGTCCGTGGAGTTCGGTGGCGGGGCGCTGAACGTCGGGGACGTCACGCCCGCCTTGATCCGGCGACTTCCGAAGCTCAACGCGTGGACCAAGTCCGCCGCCGACGCAGCCGGGCTCGTCGGTGCCCGCCTCGTCGTCCCGACCGTCGACCCCGTCAGCCGCTCCACCCAACCCGGCCTTGCTGCCATCCCCCGATTCGGCCTGATCGTCACCCGCAGCGTGGACCGGCCGAGCGTCCAGGGAGCCTTGCTCGACTGGGCAGGCCGGCGAGGCTTGGACGGCACAGCGCTCGCCCATGTCGTGCACCCTGGCGATCCCGGGTCGGGCGTGGACCGCCACGCAGAGGTGACGTCCGTCGAGAGCCCCCTGCCGCTCACGCCGTCGCAGGCCCGGGTCGTCCACTCCAGTCGGACCGAACCACTGACGGTGGTGTCGGGCGCTCCGGGAACCGGGAAGACCCACGCGATCTGCGCCGTGGCGCTCGACGCGGTGGAACGACGGGAGTCGGTGCTGATCGCGACGCGCTCCCGCTACGCGGCGGAGGTGGTGGCCGAGCTGCTCGACCGGACGCCGGGGCCCGACCCCGTCCGCTTCGGCGACGGAGTGGCCATGAGCCGGCTGATCGACGAGCTCTCGGACCGGATGCAGACACCCCTTCCCGGCGCGGAGCTCGCCCAGCTGACCGACGACGTCACCCGCACACGCGCCGTCGCATCGTCGCTCGAGCAGCAGGTGCGGCGACGGCTCGAACTGGAATCGCTCGCCGCCACGGCCGACGACTGGGACGCCGCTGTCCCGGCGCTGGCCGCGTCGGCACCCAGGATCTTCGACCCGTCCAGCGACCTCGAAGCCATCGAGGCGCTGCTGACGGCATGCGACTCCGACGAGACCGACGGCAGAGCCGGGTTCTTCGAGCGCCGACGCGAGCGGAGGCGCCGTCGAGAGCTCGCCGCCCTCACAGGCGCGACCGTCGGCGACGGACCGATGGGTTCCGACGGTCTTTCCGCTGTGCGGACCGCGCTCGATGCCGCCCGGTCACGTCGGGCCGCGGCCGAGCTGGCTGCGTTCGGCGACCGGACCGAGCTCCCATGGGCCGCGTTGGTCGACGCTCGTGCAGAGGTGCGCACGGCGCTGGGTCGGCGGCTCGCTGCGCTGCCGATGTCGGCCGACCGGCTCGATGCCGCCGCTCGCTCATCGGTCGGGCAACTGATCAACGCTCTGCGGGCCGGACGTGGCCGCCGACGCCAGCTGCTCGCCGCACTGGCCCCCGGACAGCTCACCGCCGGTGCCCCGTTGTGGATCGGCACGTTGAGCGACATCGAGGACGTGCTCCCCGCCGTGTCCGGCCTGTTCGACCTCGTCGTGCTCGACGAGGCCAGCCAGATCGACCAGCCCCAGGCTGCTCCGGCGCTCCTGCGGGGCCGTCGGGCGGTGGTTGTCGGCGATCCGCACCAGCTGCGCCACGTGTCGTTCCGCTCCGACGCCGACATCGACGCCGCCCTCGCGGAGGAGGGCTTGGCCGACCTGCGCCCGTGGCTCGATGTGCGCCGGGTCTCGGCGTTCGACCTGGCTGCCATGGCTGCTCCGGTCCGAGTGCTGCGTGACCACTTCCGTTCGGTCCCCCACCTCATCGACTTCTCGGCACAGCGCTTCTACCGGGACCGCCTCGCCGTCATGACCCGGACGCCCGCGACCGAGCGCCTCGACGCCGTCGACGTGACCCACCTGGACCATCCGTCGGAGAAGGGGCAGGACGCCGACCGCGTGGTCCCCGCGGAGGTGGACGCCGTGCTCGACCTGGTGGAGCGGTCCGGCCGGGTCGGGGACGGCGCACCGCCTCCCACGTCCGTTGCCGACCTGCCGTCCATGGGCGTCATCACGCCGTTCCGCGCCCAGGCCGACGCGCTGGAGTCGGCACTCGTCGAACGCATCGACGGCCGGACGATCGATGCACTCCGCCTCCGCGTCGGCACGGTGCACGCCTTCCAGGGCGGCGAGCGCGACCACGTGGTCATCGCGACCGGCCTGACCGACGAGGACACGCCCAACCGCCGTCGCTTCCTGGAGGACCCGAACCTCTTCAACGTGATGGTCACGCGCGGCCGGGACCGGGTCACCGTCGTCACGGGCTACACCGGCACGTCCGGACTGCTGGCCGACTACGTCTCGTGGGGCGACGGGCCCCCGGCGCCACCCACCGACGCCGAGTCCGATCCGGGTTGGGCCGACCCCTGGACCGCGGAGCTGGCGGGCGAACTCCGACGCGCCGGTCTGGCGATCCGGGTCGGCTACCCGGTCGGGCCGTGGCACATCGACATCGTGGTGGACGATCCCGACGCTCCCACGCCCATGGCGATCATGACCCGCGTGGGCACCGACGCCGCCGCACACATGGAGCAGCGGCTCACGCTGATCGAGATGGGATGGCGGACCCTCGACGCCTTCCCCACACGATGGTCGGGCGACGCGGCCCGCGCCTCGATCGACCTGGTCGCCGAGATCCGACCCTGATCGGGATCCCTGCGACCCGACCACGCCGGGACACCTTCTCGGGACTGCCCGAACGCCACCCTTGGCAGTGTTAGGCCTGCCTACTACGGTGAAGGGAACTGACCGACCGGCAAGTAGGAGACATCGTGGCATCCATCCTCGGACAGCTCACCGACCGGGCGATGCGCCTCGTGACGAGAGGCGCGACGGTGACCGCCGTCGAGGACATCGGCCCCGCGTTCCGCCGGATCCGCGTGGACGCACCGGGCGCGTCGTGGTCCCCCGGCGCCAAGGTGCAGTTCCAGATCGAGGGCATGACGCTGCGCACCTACACGCCGTTCGACTGGGACGGCGACGCCGCCTCGTTCCTGCTCTACCGCCACGGAGGGATTGGCCCGGCCGAGGCCTGGGCCGACTCCCTGGCGGTCGGCGACGACGTGGCCGTGTTCGGACCTCGGAAGTCGCTGTCGCTCGACGACCTCGGGACCGCCCCGGTCATCGTGGGCGACGAGACGTCGTTCGCCGTGACCGCGGCCTGGCGAGGCCACGGCTCTGCGCCGGCCGCTGCCCGCATCTTCGAGGTCACCGACGTCGCGGCGTCGACCGCTGCGCTAGAGGCCCTCGACCTGATGCCGTCCGACCTGGTCGCGCGCACAGCCGACGACGGTCATCTCGGCGAGCTCACCGAGCGGGTCCTGACCTCGCTCGGCTCGAACCCAGGGGCGCCGCTGGTGATCACCGGGAAGGCCCAGACCATCCGAGCCGTGCGAGGCGCCGTCAAGGACGCAGGTCTCTCGCCGACGACCCGGGTCAAGGCCTACTGGGACCCCAACCGCGCCGGCCTGGACTGACCCGATCGGCCGGAGCGAACAAGAGCGGCCCTTCGACCCCAAGGAACGGAGGCCACCGCACACCCGTCCGAGCGCAGTTGCTTCTCCCCGAGGGAGAGCGGTCGACCCACACCGCCAGAGCGGAGAAGGTCCGACCGACACGCCGCACGGTGGGTCTGGTGCTCGGCCGGGGAGCGTACGGAGCGAAGCGGAGGCCAGCGACCTGGTCGAGTACCAGACCCACCGCGACGTACGAGTCGAGTCGGACTACCCCCGCGAGCGGTACTGGGCGCGACCGCCGACCGAGTCCTTGTTGAGGCGCTTCGACAGGTGGAGTCCTTCGAGAACCAGCTCCACGGCGGAGGCGATGACCCCGGGGCTGGCCTGCTCACCGACCAGCTGGTCGACGGGCGCGCCGAGTGCGGGGATCTCGCCGAGCAGCTCGACGTAGGCCGCGGCCGGCACGTCCTCGCCGATCTCGATGGGGTCGTGTCCGTCGAACGCCTCGACCACCTTGGTGAGCGACTCGGGCCGCACCCTCTCGCGGAAGACGGTGAGCACGGCGGAGCGCACGAGGTGGTCGAGGACCTGCTCGTCGCGTCCCTCCTCGAGGGTCTCGATCTCGATCTTGCCGGCGGTCGAGGCCGGCAGCGCCTCGAGGTCGCACACGCGGGGCACGACCTGGTCCTCCCCGGCCGCCAGCGACCGGCGGGCCGCGTTGGCGATCATCGTCTCCTGGTTGGAGACCGACAGGCGCACCGACACGCCCGAGCGCTGCGAGATGTGCGGGCTCTGGCG
>JAEYSR010000263.1 GCA_023434535.1 Actinomycetes bacterium | reverse complement strand
GCTCGGTCGCCGTGAGATCGCTCTCGACATCGAGTCCGTCGCCGGGTACGTCACCGGCAAGCGTGTTCTCGTCACAGGCGCCGGCGGATCGATCGGCTCGGAGCTGTGCCGCCAGCTGCACCGCTTCGCCCCCGAGTCCCTGGTCATGCTGGACCGAGACGAGTCCGCTCTGCAGGCCGTCCAGGTCTCGATCGAGGGCAGCGGCCTGCTCGACCGCCGAGAGCTCGTGGTGTGCTGCATCCGGGACAGGCGACGGCTCCGGCAGGTGTTCGAGGAGCACAAGCCCGACGTGGTCTTCCACGCCGCAGCGTTGAAGCACCTGCCGCTGCTCGAGTTGCACCCGGAGGAGGGCTGGAAGACCAACGTCTGGGGGACCAGCAACCTGCTCGACCTGGCCGGGGAGTTCCACGTCGAGCGGTTCGTGAACATCTCGACCGACAAGGCAGCCGAGCCCACGTCGGTGCTGGGTCAGACCAAGCGGATCGCCGAGCAGCTCACGTCCGATGCCGGCAGCCGCCATCAGGGCACCTACCTCAGCGTCCGGTTCGGCAACGTCCTCGGCAGTCGAGGCTCGGTCCTCCCGCTGTTCCGGACCCAGATCGAGAGCGGCGGCCCGGTGACGGTGACCCACCCCGAGGTGACCCGGTACTTCATGACGATCCCCGAGGCCTGCGAGCTGGTGGTCCAGGCGGGCGCTCTCGGTGGCGACGGCGAGGTCCTCGTGCTCGACATGGGCGAGCCCGTCCGAATCGCGGACCTGGCCCGGCGGCTGGTCGCGGAGAGCGACCGGCCCGTCGAGATCGTCTACACAGGCCTTCGTCCCGGCGAGAAGCTCCACGAGGTCCTGTTCGCCCCCGACGAGCGCTCGTCGGTGTCGGAGCACCCGATGATCCATCGGGTGGACGTGCCGGCGGTCAGCGCGACGGAAGCGTTGGCTCTGGACCCGTTCGTCGAAGGGATCGATCCTCGGGGCGTGATCGACCTCCGGGACGGGGGCGCGCTCCGTACACGTCACCGCGCTGGGCAGCGCCGGGCGAGCTCCTGAGACCGCTCGCCTGTCCCGTCAGCGGGCGTCGGCGGTTCGACGGAGTGCTCGCCGGACCGGCGGTGCCGCCGGGACGCTCAGCTCTGCGACTCGAACCACTCCACGGTGGCCTCCAGCCCTGGCAGGAGCTCGACCGGTGTGACGTCGGGGAACAGGCTCAGGAGCACGTCGTTGGCAGCCTGGGTGTGTCGGACGTCGCCGGTGCGGACGGGCTGGTGCTCCACCTCGAGGGGGCGACCCAGAACCGATTCGAGTGCCTCGATGACCTCCAGGAGGCTGGTGCGGGTGCCGAACGCGAGGTTCACGGGCTCCGGATGGCTCACCTGGCGCACGGCGGCGTCGGTCAGGATGCCGCACACGGTGTCCACATAGGTGAAGTCACGCGACTGCTTCCCGTCGCCGTGCACCGGGAGTGGGCGACCCTCCATCGCGGCCGACACGAACGCGGGCACGACGGCGGCGTATGCGTGGCCGGCCGCCTGTCGGGGTCCGAACACGTTGAAGAAGCGGAACGCCAGCGTGGGCATCCCGTACGTGTGCTGCCACGCCAGCGTGTAGGACTCGGTCGCCAGCTTGGTCGCCGCGTACGGGCTGACCGGTCGCGTGGCCATCGTCTCGACCTTCGGGAGCTGGGTGTTGGCTCCGTAGACGGAGGACGACGACGCGACCACGACGTGGATCCCGCCGGCCCGGCGCGCCGCCTCCAGCACGTGGGCGGTCCCGGTGGCGTTGGCGGTGTGGGACGCGAGCGGGTCGGCGACGGATCGTGGCACGGACCCTCTGGCGCCGAGGTGGATCACCGACCGGGCGCCGTCGAGGGCCTGGTCCATCGCCTCCTCGTCGAGGATCGACGTCTCGACCAGCTCGACCGGCACGCCGTCGAGGTTCTCCCGGAATCCGGTGGACAGGTCGTCGACCACGACGACCCGTTCCACCTCGGGGTGGGCGGACAGCATCCGGCAGAGGTTGGATCCGATGAACCCGGCGCCGCCGGTGACGACGATCTTCATGCTGGGATCTCCCATCCGACGGAGGGTATCGGAGCCGGTTCCCAACGACACCCGAGGAGGTCTCCGTCCGTTCGCGTCGCCGGGGCGGAGGGGTGCGGGGCATCGACCGTTACCATGACCGCCGATGTCTGAGATCAGCGTGAGGCGTGCGGGTCCGGCCGATCGGCCGGGCGTGATCGCACTCTGCCGGGAGACGCTGGGCTGGTCGGCCGACGACCCCGACGAGGCGTTCTTCGCCTGGAAGCACGACGACAACGTCTTCGGGCCGTCACCCTCGTGGGTCGCTGTCGCCGACGGTGCCGTGGTCGGCGTGCGGGTCTTCATGCGCTGGGAGTTCCTCGACGGCGAGGGCCGCTCGCAGCGCGCCGTCCGTGCGGTCGACACGGCGACCTCGCCCTCCTGGCAGGGACGTGGGATCTTCAACCGTCTCACGTTGGGAGCGCTCCCGGAGCTGCGCCGGGAGGGGGTCGACTTCGTCTTCAACACGCCCAATGACAAGAGCCGACCGGGCTACCTGAAGATGGGCTGGAGTCGGGTCGGTCGACTGCCGGTGTCCATGAGGCCGTCGCGGCCGGGTTCGCTGTCGAGCGTGGTCAGGGCCCGTACGGCAGCCGAGAGGTGGTCCGTGGACGTCGGCCTGGGCGAGGATCCGGGTGAGGTCTTCGCCGACGACGACGAGGTCGAGTCGCTCCTCTCCACGGTCCCGGTGCATCGACGCATCCGCACCGCGCGGTCGGCTGCGTTCCTGCGCTGGCGCTACTCGTTCCCCGACCTTCGGTACCGGGTCGTGCCGCTCGGGGACGCGCTCCGCGACGGCGTGGTGGTGCTCCGGTTCCGGCGACGTGGCGCCGCGCTCGAGGCGGTGGTGTGCGATCAGCTGGTCCCGGCCGGAGCGAGATCCGTCGTGCCCTGGTCGTCCATCGCCTCGGATTCCGGCTGCGACTACTTCCTCGCCCTCGGGACCGGTCCGGTGGCCCACGGCTTCCTGCCGGTCCCGCGCAACGGCCCCGTCCTGACGTGGAAGCCGCTCTGTCGCAGCGGTGTCCCCGCGGTGCGCGCCCTCGACCTGAACCTCGGCGACGTGGAGCTGTTCTGATGGATGAGACGCGCTCGGCCCGTGCCGGGGCCGGTGACGACCGGTCGACCCGGAGCCTCGATCGGCACACCGTGGAGGGCTTCGGAGACGAGTGGACGACCTACGACCAGGGCGACCGCGACCCCGAGTCCATCCGTCGTTCCTTCGAGCGCTACGTCGCCGAGTTCCCATGGCCGCCGGAGGGCGCGATCGGGATCGACGTGGGCGCGGGCTCCGGGCGGTGGGCTGCCCAGGTGATGGGGCGCGGCCGACGGGTGGTGGCTCTCGACGCGTCGGCCGACGCGCTGGCGGTCTGTCGGCGCAACGCTCCCGATGCTCCGGCCGTGAACGGGAGCGCTGTCGAGCTGCCGTTCGCGGACGGGAGCTTCGACTTCGCCATCTCGCTGGGGGTCCTGCACCACCTTCCCGACACGGAGGGAGCGGTCAGGGAGATCCATCGGGTTCTGCGGCCCGGCGCTCCGTTCCTGGTGTACCTCTACTACGCCTTCGACAACCGCCCTCGCTGGTTCCGCCTCCTGTGGCAGGCGAGCGACGTCCTCCGTCGGACCCTGTCGGAAGCGCCGTTCAAGGTCCGCCTCGGCGTGACGCGAGTGATCGCGTACACCGTGTACTGGCCTCTCTCCCGCCTGTCCCGGATCGCGGAACGTCTGGGGCTCGGGGTGGACTCGTTCCCGCTCTCCGGCTATCGACAGCAGCCGATGTACGTGCTGCGGACCGACGCACTCGACCGGTTCGGCACGCGCCTGGAGAAGCGGTACACCCGATCCGAGATCGAGGCGCTCCTGGTGGACCAGGGCTTCACCGACATCAGGTTCAACCCGGAGTTCCCGTTCTGGTGCGCGGTGGGGCGGGCGTGAGCAGGCGCCGCGTCCTGCTCGTCGCGGCGGGTCTCGGTCCCGGGGGGATGGAGCGGCTGTTGGTCAACCACGTCCGCTTCGGGAACCGGGGCGAGTACGACTACTCGGTCGGCTACATCAAGGCCGACAAGGACCAGCTCGTGCCCGAGCTCGAGGAGCTCGACTGCCCGGTGCACCTGCTGTCGCGCCAGGGCGTCCCGTGGCCGGTCACTCTGGGCTCCGTCGTGCGCAGCGGTCGCTTCGATCTGGTGCACACGCACTCTCCGCTCGCGGCATCCGTCGTGCGCGTCGCCTCGCTCTCGGCCCGCCGCCGTCCGACGCTCGTGTACACGGAGCACAACAGCTGGGGCCCGTACAGCGTGCCGACCCGCTGGGCGAACCGGCTGACGTACTCGCTGGACCACTCGACGATCGCCGTGTCGAGCGCTGCGCGAGAGTCGGTGGTGCCCCGCCATCGCGCTCGGGTCGAGGTCGTCGACCACGGGATCGATGTGGAGGAGGTCCGGAGCCACCTCGAGCGCCGCGACGAGGCGCGGGGGAGGATGGGAGTGGGCGACGGCGAGGTCGTGGTCGGGATCGTCGCGAACATGCGTCCGGAGAAGAACTACCCCGGGATCATCGAGGCCGCCGTCGAGGTCGTCAGGGCACATCCTTCCACGGTCTTCGTCAGCATCGGCCAGGGTCCTCGCCTCGAGGAGATCCGTTCCGTCCATGCCGCCTCTGGCCTCGGCGACCGGTTCCGGATCCTCGGACACCAGCCGGACGCGCCGTCCCTGATGGCGGGCTTCGACGTGTTCTGCCTGGGATCTGACTGGGAAGGCCTGCCGGTCGCCTTCATGGAGGCCCGCGCCCTCGGCCTTCCCGTGGTGGTGACCGCCGTCGGGGGGCTCGTCGACCACGTCGACGACGGCGTCGACGGGTTCCTCGTCCCTCCTCGGGAGCCAGAGCGCCTGGCTGCAGCGCTCCAGCGAGTCGTCGGCGACTCGGAGCTGCGGGCCTCGATCGCTGACGCGTCCCGTCGTTCCGCCACGGTGTTCGACGCCAGATCGTCGGTCCGGAGGATCGAGTCTCTCTACCCGGATTGACCGGGCCGGTCGGGACGCGCCGCTGCGGGCACGCCGATCGCGGTCG
>JAEYSR010000261.1 GCA_023434535.1 Actinomycetes bacterium | reverse complement strand
CGGGAAGATCGGCCGGGACCTGGAGTCGACCCCGGAGGTCGCGGACGAGCGCGGCCGCCGCAGACGCGTCGCCGGCGGTGCCGAAGAGGTGGAAGTCCGGCCGCTGCAGCGCCCAGTGGACGCCGTGCTTCGAGAACCAGGCGGACAGCTCGGGGGCGCTGTCACCCGTCGCGAGCGCGACCCCGCCGATCGACGTCAGCCAGTCGGTGACATCCGACGGGAGCGCATCGATGTCGGGATCGTCGGTGATCAGGCGCCAGCCCGCGCCGTGCACGTCGTCGAAGGGGCGGCCGTCGATCGTCGCCTGGGGGAACTGCTCCCCGGCCATCGGCGAGTCGGGATGGACCAGGCCGGCTCCGAGTCCGGGCTGTCCGGGCACCTCGGACAGCCCTCCGGTCACCGACGCGGACATCGCCTCGTCGCGAGCGGCCGCCTCGGCGGGATCGGCCACGCAGATCACCTTGCCGAGCTCGATCGAGAAGTCGATCGCGTGCTCCGCGCTCGGCCGGCGCTCCTGCTCGTACGTCGCGAGCAGCTCCGGCGCGGCCTGTCCTCCGAGGACCAGGTCCAGCTTCCAGGCGAGGTCCGCGGCGTCGCGGATCCCCGAGCACATGCCCTGGCCGGCGAACGGCGGCATCAGGTGGGCGGCGTCGCCGGCCAGGAGCACCCGGCCGACCTGCCACCGCTCGGCGACCCGGGCCTGGAAGGTGTACACGGCGTGGCGCTCGATCCGGGCGGTGCCGGCGTCCACGTCCCAGTCGGCGAGCAGCTCCCACGCCCGGGCCTCGTCGTTCAGCGACTCGATCGTCTCGTCGGGCAGCCGCATGAACTCCCACCGCCGTCGCCCCGGTCCGCCCGACACCAACGTCGTCGGTCGGCTCGGGTCGCAGATCTGGAGGTTGACCGGGTCGAACACGCGCGGCTCGTCGAGGATGACATCGACGATCAGCCAGTCGTAGAAGAAGCCCCGGTCGTCCACCTCGACGCCGATCAGGTCCCGGACCGTCGACCTCGCACCGTCGCACCCCACGACGTAGCGGGCGCTGGCGATCCGGGCACCGCCGCTGCCGAGCACGACCGACCCGTCGCCCTGCTCGAGCGAGTCGACCGTGACGCCGCGCCGCACCTCGATCCCGAGCTCCTCGGCCCGGGCCTCGAGCGTCGCCTCCAGCTCCGGCTGGCAGAACATCGACGAGAACGGCCATCCGGACGGCCCGGTCCCGATCCGACCGAAGCGGAGCAGCGTCGTGCCCACCCCGTTGCGCCACTCGTAGACCTCGGCGGGTTCCGACACAGCACGGACCTGGTCGCCGATCCCGCAGGACTGGAGCAGCCGCCCGACCTCGTCGTCGAAGTGGACCGCACGCGGCAGACGGTACGGCTCGGGGAACCGCTCGAGAACGACGACGGACCGTCCGCTCTGGGCCAGCAGCACAGCGAGCGCGAGTCCGACAGGACCTGCTCCGACGATCGCGACGTCGACGTCCACCTCCGGGTCGGACCCGGTCACGGCTGCCTCAGGGGCTGGTGACCCCAGGCGCTGATGCGGTCGTAGCGACGGTCGTCGTCCCAGTCGTCGCCGACCGTCCGAGCACCGTGCCCCACCTCGATCTGGAAGCCTGCGGGAGTCTGCAGGTAGAAGCTGAACATGCCGTCGTTGTCGTGGCGACCGAGGCCGTTGGGGATCGGCAGGTCGGTCGCCCACGCCCGGTCGAACGCGGCGCCGACGTCGTCCCGTGAGTTCGTCTCGAACATGATGTGGTGCAGGCGCTGCGGCAGCTCGAAGGGCGCTCGTGCCAGGGCGATCGAGTGGTGGCGGGCGTTGCAGTGGAAGAACCGGACCTCCAGCTCGATCCCCGGAGCGAGCTCCATGACCAGCCAGTCCGACTGCTCGAACCCGAGGCCGTTCCGGAGGAAGTCGACGGACTCGTCGAACGCCGTCGTGGCGAAAACGGCGTGGCCCAGGCCGACCCCGTCGGTGGCGAAGCCGCCCGGTACGAGCGGCGAGGAGAACGGGGCCGCGGCGACCGCCAGGCCCTGGACGACCTCCACGACGACTCCCCAAGGTGACCTCGTGCGGGCGAGTCGGTCGACCCGTCGCTGCTCCAGCTCCTCGTCCGTGCCGGCGACGACCTCGGCTCCGTAGGTCCGCAGGCGCTCGACCGTCGCGTCGAACGCGGCGGCGTCGACCGCCTCCACGCCGATCGCGACGGCGTCGTCCGCAGGGCCGGCCTGGACGACGATCCGCTGGGCCCGGTCGTCGTCTCGCCAGGTCGGCGAGCCTCCGGTCGGCTCACCGCGGATCAGCCCGACGACGTCCGCGAGGGTCGAGGAGATCGACTCGGGGTCGGGGAGCTCGAGAACCAGGTAGCCGAGCTCGATCTGGTGGTCCATGTGGGTTCCTCCCGGGGTCTGTCGTTCGTCGGCGATCATCGGGCCGTGACGAGTTCGGGGAACAGCGCTGCGGTGTTCCGGGTCAGTGTCTCCACCAGCGAGCCGGGCGGGTCGCCGGCGTCGTCGAGCACCCCGGCGGCCAGCTCCACCGCGATCTCGGGTGTGAACGGGACGTCGCTGCCGTAGTGGAGGTGGTCGGGCGACGTCAGCGCGAGCAGCGCGTCGAGCTGACGCGGCACGGGAGTCCCCGCCAGGTCGAAGTGGAGTCGGGCGAGGTCGCGCAGCACGTCGACGGACGGGTCGACGTCGAGTGCCAGCGAGAAGAGAGCCACCCGATCCGCGATGACGGGGAGGGTGGCGCCGGCGTGCGGGACGATCAGCTGCACACCTGGGAACCGGGCGACGGTGCCGTTGAGCACCATGTTCACGACGGCCCTGGTCGTGTCGAACATGAACTCGAGCATCGGTCGGGGCCGACCGAGCGAGGTGTGCTCCCAGCACGGCGGCGAGGTCGGGTGGACGAGCACGCGGGCCTGCCGACGATCCAGCTCCTCGAACACCGGGTCCCACAGCGGATCGCCCAGGTACGTCCCGTCGACGTGGGTCAGCACCACGAAGCCGTCGACCCGGAGCTCGTCGATGCAGTGGTCGATCTCCGCGAGGGTGGCGTCGACGTCGGGCATCGGGAGCGAACCCAGGAGCCCGAAGCGCCCGGGGTGGTCCACCACTGCCCGGCGTCCGGCCTCGTTCACCAGCCGGGCGACCGTCGGAGCGGTCTCGACCGAACCGACCAGGTGGACCCCCGGGGTCGACACCGACAGCAGCGAGGTGGCGATCCCCAGTCTGTCCATGAGCGCGACGTGGGCCTCGGCCGACCACTCGGGGACCTGTGGCATCCCGTCGGGCCGGGCGTGACCTGAGGCCACGAGCAGGTCCCGGTAGGGCTCGGGCAGGTAGTGCGCGTGGACGTCGAGCTTGCCGGGAACCGTCACGGGGCGCTCACGCTCACACGGACCATCGGTCTCCCCCCGGGGACGTCGTCTGCGACGCAGATCGGCGGCGCCCGTCCATCCTGATCAGTTGAACAGGGTTCTGTCAACCCCCCTCCGAGCGCGCCGATATAGGGGTCGCGCCGCACAAGATCTCGTCGTCTGGATCCGAATATCCAGGGGGTCCGGAGCTCAGGGTGCGCCGAAGAGCAGCGTGCACACCGCGTCGGCGTGCGCCTCGACGACCTCGTCGGACTCCGGGTCGAGACCGGTCAGCCGCCGGGCCTCCGGGCCGAGAACGAACATGGTCGGGCCGGCTCCGGTGAGGATGTAGTACAGGTGCGCGGGAGCGATCGGCGGCACGGAGCCCTCGGCGACCAGGCCCTCGAACATCGTGACGGTCGCCTCGTAGAGAGGACGAACGTGGCGCTCGACCAGGTAGTCCATGCGCGCGCTGTCGGACTTGCTCTCCTGGGTGATGATCCGGTGCAACTGCGGGTGGCGGGCCGAGAACACCACGAACTCCCGGACGGTGAGCTTGGCCCTGTCCAGCTCGTCGACGTCGCCGAGCCCGGCCAGGTGCGCCGCCATCGCCTGGTTGAGCGCCGCGAAGAGCGAGTCGACCGCCGCTCGCCACAGCGCGTCCTTGGACGTGTAGTGGTAGTTGAGCAACGGCTGGGTGACTCCGGCCCGTGCCGCGATCTGCCGCGTGGTCGCACCCTCGAAGGAGTGCTCGGCGAAGAGGTCCGCTGCGGCCGACACGATCCGGTCCCGGGTGGGGTCCGCCGACGGACGCGGAGTCCGATCGGGTGGGGTCGGCGATGTCGGGGCCACCGCCGCAAGCTACCGGCCGGGTGGATCAACGGGTTCGGACCGGCCGCCCCCGGCACCGACGCCGAGCTCGCCCCGCAATCGCCGGGCGGCCAGTCCCGCGATCACGAACACCGCGTTCATGGTCCCGTGGACACGCACCATGTCGGGGATGCCCAGCGCGGGCACGTCGACGTACAGGGACGCCGCCCAGGCCACGGCCAGCACCATCGGGATCCACGGTGCGAGGCCCGACACGACCAAAAGGGACCTGGACGCACCGGTCCCGTGTCCGGCGTCCGACAACTGGAGCCCCGCGATGAGCAGCACGCCGGAGGCCATGAGCACCGCCCCTCCCACCTGCGGAACCGGATGCTCGAGCACGAAGCCCACGGCCACGATCGGCGGCGCGACCGAGGTGACGACGACCGCGACCGCCCCTGCGACGCGATGGCGACCGGCGACGACTCCCGCGAGTGCGACGGCCCCGACACCGGCGTACGTGAAGTGCACCGCCGTGAGCTCGACGATCGGTTCGCCGATGCCGAAGAGAGCCACGTCACCGCGGGAGCAGACGATGGCCACGCCCGCCACGCACGCATATGCGGGAGCCACGACGTCGGCCAGCAGCGCCGGCGCCACACGGGCCGTCATCGCGGCCCGCAGCGCTCCGACCAGACCGCCGACACCGACGACGATCCAGGTCGCCGCAAGGACGACCGCAATCGGTCCGATCGGCAGCACCAGCGAGACCGCCACAGCCGCGGCGACGGCGACCCACATTCGTGCGTGCCCGAGCGCCAGCGGGAGGACGACGCCGATGCCCAGCACGACGATCACGTCGATCAGAGGTCCGACCATCGTCTGCTCTCTCTTGAGCCCTTCGATGAGTGCATTTGATATGCTACCATTCACTCACGTACCGATCACTTCGCGGTTCGAGGAGGCATCGATGGACGCACGGTCCGGACAGGCGATCACTGGACGCCAGACCGCTGAGCGGCCGGTGGTGGAGCGGCAGATGGCTGAGGAGATGCGCCTGGATGAGCTGGCCCGGGCCGCCGGGGTGGCCAGCACCACTGTCCGCCTGTACCAGTCCAAGGGCTTGCTGGCGCCACCACGACTCCAGGGACGCACCGGCTGGTACGACGAGTCGCACCTTCGCCGATTGCGCCTGATCTCCCGTTTGCAGGACGACGGCTTCTCCCTGGCGGGGATCTCGGCGTTGCTCGAGGCCTGGGAGTCCGGCGGTGGGATCGACGCCCTGGTCGGGGTCGAGGAGCAGCTGGACGACCTCCTCGGCGAACCCCACGCGATCGTCGTGACCGGTGCCGACCTGCTCGATCGGTTCCCCGAGGGTTCGATGACGCCGGACCTCGTGCAGCGCGCCGGTGCGCTGGGTCTCGTCGAGCTGGTGGACGACGGAACGTTCCGGGTTGCCGACCGGCGGTTCCTCGACACGGGCGCGGCTCTCGCGCAGCTCGGCGTTCCCATCGACGTGATCCTCGACGAGTGGGAGTCCCTCACGGCCCAGACCGAGGCGATCGCAGGCCGTTTCATCGACGTGTTCGAACAGCACCTCGCACCCGCCGACTGGCGGAACGGTCTGTCCGTCGAGCGTGCGGACGAGCTCGCCAGGACCCTGGCGCGCCTGCAGGGCCTGGCCCGACAGGTGACAGCCGCTGCGCTCGACTTCAGCATCGCCGAACTCGGCCGGCGCCGACTCAGCGAACTGCTGCCCGACGGCGATGAGGAAAGGGGGACGAAGTGACTGCGACGCTGTCGTGCATCCGTGGAGCCCCGACCGACGCGCGACCCGACCCGATCGTGGCCGCCCGAAGCTGGTTCGCCGTGCAGGCCGTCACCGGAGCGACGTGGTGGATCGCGGTGCTGGCGTCGGCCGAGATCCGGGTCTGGACGCTCGGCGGTTGGGATCCTCGGATCCTGGTCGTACCGGATCTGGCGCTCTTCGTCGGCGCCTCGGCCATCGCTGCTCGGTCGGGAGGCCGGCTCGCCGCCGCAGTCGCAGCATCGTGGACGACGGCGGCAACGCTCGCTCTGACGGTCTACGGCGTGGTCACGGGCTCAGCCGGGTGGGGCGTGGTCCTGATGTCGATCTCCGCGTTCGGATCGCTCGCTGCTGCCGCCACCCTGTGGTTCGGACACGTGCCGACCGCATGGTTCTTCGTCGGTCCGTTCTCGTTCCGGGTCGCCGACACGGCCTCCGACGGCCACCACCTACGCCGCAGCCTGGGTCAGCTCGTGGTGTTCTGGGCCACGTTCTTCGGTCTGGTGCCGTTGCTGCTGGTCGCCCTCGAGGTACGCCTGCGGCTGGACCTGGCGGCGCTCGATCGCTGGGACGTGGTGGCCGTCGGAGCGACGACGTTCGTCCTCGGCAGCGCGATGGGGTTGTGGGCATGCGTGACGATGGCCCTCGACGGGCACGGCACGCCGCTACCGGCCGAGACGGCCAGGGATCTGGTGCTGACCGGCCCGTACCGGTACGTCCGGAATCCGATGGCGGTCGCCGGCGCAGTGCAGACCGTCGGCATCGGCCTCCTGATCGGCTCGTGGACGGTGATCGTCGTCGCGGTGGCCGGTGCGTTGGTGTGGAACACGCTCATCCGTCCAGCGGAGGAGGCCGACCTCCGGGCTCGGTTCGGCGATCCCTATCTTCGGTACTGCGAGCGGGTCCGCTGCTGGGTACCCGTTCGGCCAGCGGACTCGTTCAGGCGCCGTTCAGGCGGCTGACCTCGGCATCGATGTCGGCCTGGCTGATCGGCTTCTCACCGAAGGTGCTCCACGCACTGACGGCGAGGCCGAGACCCCAGGCGACGGTCACGAACGCCGGCCAGTAGCCCTGGTCCTCTGCGCCCCCCGTGGCGAACCAGACCGCCCACAGCAGCACGTTGATCACCAGGTAGATGGCGACCTGCGCCTTGAACCCGCGCTTTCGGCGGATGGAGCGGATGGCCTCGCTGCGAGCATCGGAGCTGACGTCGGTCGCGTTCATGTCATCGAACGTATCGGCGAAGTCCGGGAATACCGACGCCCCTCCCGGCCGTGGCCGTCGAGTCCGAGGTCCCTCGAAGTCTCAGGGATGGGCCGGACGCTCCGATACCTCCACATGGGCAAGAACCGAACCGAGACAGACGAACAGGTCGCCGAGCTCCTCCGGACGGCCAAGGACGCCCTCGGCCTCAGCCTCACCTTCTTGAGCCGGCTGGACGGAGAGACCCAGCACCTCGAAGTGGTCGAGACGTCGATCCCGTTCTTCAAGGACGGTCAGACCCAACCCCAGGCGACGTCGTTCTGCCAGGCCATCCTGGACGGGAAGCTGCCGAAGGTGATCCCGAACGTCGCCAAGCTGCCCGAGGCCAAGCGCCTGCCCGCCGCCAGATTCCCGAGGATCCGCAGCTACGTGTCGGTGCCCGTCACGCTGAGCGACGGCACCCTCTACGGGACGTTCTGCGCCGCCGGCTTCACCTCCGACAACCAGCTGTCGAAGCGGGATCAGGCGTTGATGGAGGTCCTGGCGAAGGCTGCCGCGACGGTCATCGAGCCGGGCGTGGAGCGCCAGCGCCGCGAGCGCACCATCCGGGCGCGGTTGCAGCCCGTCATCTCGGACGGTGGTCCGCTGGTCGTGCTCCAACCGATCGTCTCGCTCACCGATGGCCGACGGGTCGGCGCAGAGGCACTGAGCCGCTTCCCTGTCGAGTGGGGCATGGCTCCCGACCTCGTCTTCGCGGAGGCGTCGGAGATCCACGCCCGGACCCAGCTGGAGCTGCTCGCGCTCCGTGCCGCTGCGCAGCACCTGTCAGCGACCGATGGTTACATCGCGATCAACCTCTCCCCTGACGTGCTTCTCGACGCGCGCTGCGGCGAGCTCCTGCGCGATCTGCCCGCCGGTCGGGTGCTCGTCGAGCTGTCCGAGCACGACCCGGTCGACGACTACGAGGAGCTGGCGTCGGTCCTGGAGGGCCACAGGTCGGCGGGGATGCGCCTGGCGATCGACGACGTGGGCGCCGGCTACTCGTCGTTGCGGCACATCCTCATGACCAGGCCGGATGTGATCAAGCTCGACCGCAGCATCGTCGCCGGCGTCGGCGAGGACGTCGTGCTCGCCGCCCTCGTCGGCTCGCTGGCGGAGTTCGCCCATGGGCTCGACGCAACGGTTGTCGCAGAGGGCGTCGAGACCCCGGACGACGCCGCCGCGCTCGGCCGGCTCGGCGTCGATCTGGGCCAGGGCTGGTTCTTCGGTCGACCCGGGCCCCCGGGCGAGCTCCGGAGCAGCTACCCACTGTCGGACCCGGTGCTCGCAGCGCGCCGCTGACAGTCGACGCCGCCGACCGCGACGCGCTGTCAGTTGTGGTAGCGGGCGTTCACGGTGTGGATCGTGCCCTCGAACGGGAACGGGGCACGGTCGTAGTAGTCGAGCGAGACCGGACGGCCGAGAGCGTTCCGATGTCGAGGCAGTCGTTCGCCGAGAACAGCAGCGGGGCGCTGATCGGCACCTGGCCCGCCGCCACCTGGTTGCCGTCGACCGAGATCGCGATGTCGAGCGGGCCACCCGGTCGGGCGTCTGCGAACGTCGTCTCGACGGTGATCGTCGATCGTCCGGCCGGGATCCCGTGCTCGCTGCGGATCTTGGTCCGCATCAGGATGAAGAGGTTGTACTCGTAGCAGAGGTACCCGTCGTCCATGTACAGGGTCAGCCCGCCTCCGGCGCCGCCGAGCTTGTAGAGCACGCCGCTCGCGTACTCCGGCAGCTCGGCATCGATGGTGACGGTGTTGTCCCGGTTGCCGAGCGCGGGGGCGCAGAACTCGGGCATGCGCACGATGTCGCCGGCGAAGTTCCACTCGCGGTACGGCGTGGAGATCCGCATCTCCGGGTGGAAGACGGGCACCCAGAGCGC
>JAEYSR010000212.1 GCA_023434535.1 Actinomycetes bacterium | reverse complement strand
TCGCGTTCGGGATCGACCGCCTGGTGGCACTCCTCCTGGGCGAGGAGAACATCCGCGAGGTCATCGCGTTCCCCAAGACCCAGTCCGGCACCGATCCGCTCACCAAGGCGCCGACCGAGATCGACGCGGTCCAGCTCGACGAGCTGGGTCTCCGCGTCCTGCCACCTCCCGCGACCTGACACATCGCGGTCGGTACCGCAGTCCCCCCGCTGCTCGCAGTGGCTCCCTTGGTAGCACGACCGCGGGCGCGTTCGACCGTCACCGGCTCCTCTGGTTGACAGCTCCCGGGCCGATCCCCACACTGGGCGTCGGATCGGGTGAGGGAGCGGGCATTGGTCAGGCGGGTCGGGATTGCTTCGACGTTCATGGCGTTGGTGCTGTTCACCTTCGCGGCGTGCCAGCCGGCACCGCCTCCCGCAGCGCCGCCGCCCGAACGGGTCGAGCTCACGGTGACCCTGGACCGCGACGTGGAGACGGGCGCTCGCCGCACCACTCTGAACCTTCGGGGTCCGGCTGGGTGCGACCTCCGCGTCGTCGAGGAGGACCTCCACTGGCGCAGCCCACCGGCGCCGGAGTGGGACGACACTCGGATGCCGAGCACGCCATGGGTCCTCCTCGCGGGGAGCCGCCTGGTGGTGACGGTCCCCAACCGCCCGATCTGTTGGAAGGGCGAGCCCAACGTCGTCACGAGCTACCGGGGCAAGCTGTTCACGGGACCGTGGTACTTCCTCGACGTCACGGTCGCTGACGGCTTCGCGTACAGGAACAAACCCACTGGGGCTCCTTGGGAGCACAACCCCTGGCGCACCTTCGACGGCGGCTCGTACGTGACGACCGTGCCGTATTACGACGGTCTCACCATCGTCAAGTGACATGTCCTGACGTCGCGCTGCTCCCTGCACGAGTCGGTCATCCCGGCGCCCAGAGCGCGGACGCACCAGGCAGCGACCGCGCCACGCCAGCGGGCGCAGTCACAGAGCTCTGATCGGTCCCCTCGGACACGGCCACAAGTGCGGAGCTCAGCTGCTCGCCTCTCGCCACGGACCTGTCCCTCGGTATGAGAGAACGGCTACGGTCTCGGCCAACACATCGCCCGTCGGGGGAAGCCGGTCAGAATCCGGCGCTGTCCCGCAACCGTGGGTGTGACACCGACTTTCGTGGTCGGAGTCGCACGAGTCGGAACGCCTGGCGGCGATGCGCTCATGGAGACCCGTCGTGGACTGCGGGGACGAGCGCCGGTCGAGCGTCCGTCGGACGCCGCCTCCGGCATCGCCGTCGTTCGCACAGGGTGTGATCGAGAGGCGATGACGATGGCTGCTGCACGACAGGGATCCGCACCGGTGCGCCGTGCGTGGACCGGCGGAGTGATCCTGGCATTGGTGGTGCTGGCTGCGGCCTGCACCACCACGCCGACCACGCCCGCTCCCGGCCAGACGTCCAAGGACGGTCGCTGCGCCGGGACCGAAGGCGTGACAGTGGTCGTGGACTTCGCTCCGCTCGTAGACCGGGTCGTGGTCCGTTGCGCGCTGGGCCAGCAGGCCAACGGCTATGCGGCCCTGACCGCCGTCGGCCTGACCTACGACGCCGGACGGTTCCCCGGCGGCATATGCCAGATCGACGGCCTGCCCACGCAGGGGTACCCGTACTGCTGGACGACCGGCGGCTACTGGTCGTACTGGAAGGCGTCGGCCGCCGGCTCGCCGTGGACCTACACCGGGACCGGCCCGACGGTGGATGCCCTGGTCCCCGGCTCGGTCGAGGGATGGCACTTCGCGCCGTTCGCATCGGGGACCGCCACTGCGCCCCGCATCGGCACGTCCGGTCCGATCGTCCCATGAGCCGCCCGATCGTCCGCCACCGCCCGACCCGCACTCATCAGCACCAGGAGCAGCTTCACATGACCAGTCCCACCCGTCGACGCCCGGTGCGTCTGCTCGGAGTCGCCGTCATCTCGGCGCTGACCCTGCTGGCCGCGGCGTGCGTGGAGGAGCCGCCTCCGGTCCCCGCCGCCCCGACGCCGATCGAGCGTGCCGCCGCCTGGCTGGATGCCCAGTTCACCGACGACCACTGGTTCCCCGGTCCGTTCAACTCCTCCGTTCCCGACGCGGCGAACGCCGCCCAGGCGATCGCGGATCTGGAGGTCCTCGGCGTGGGTGACGCGGATCAGCCGGCCCGTCTCGCTCGCCTGGTCGCCGACACGCCGGCGGCGATCGACGACGGCACGGCCGACGTCCCGGGCACCATCGCCCGCATCATCCTCGCCGTGGTGGCGACCGGCGGCGACCCCCGCGACGTCGGCGGGATCGACCTGGTCGCCCGCCTCGAGGGGACGATCCAGCCGAGCGGCCTCTTCGGCGCCCAGTTCGCCCTGTACGACGGCACGTACCGACAGGGTCTCTCCCTGGCGGCGCTGTCGGTGGTGACGCCCCGACCGGCCAGCATCACCCCCGGCCCCGGCCAGACCATGGCCGACCTCCCGGCGGTGGCGTGGTTGTTCGACCAGCAGTGCTCGGACGGCTCCTGGATGGCGTTCCGGTCCGACACGTCGGTCGACTGCGTCGAGGACCCGGCCACGTGGACGTACAAGGACTCGAACGGTGCGGCGATGGCCGTCCTGGGCCTGCAGGCCGTCGGAGCGACCGCCCCGGTCGACCCGACCACCTGGCTGACCTCGGTGCGGGGGAGCGACGGCGGCTGGGGTGCGTTCCCGCCCGGCCCGACCACGCCGTCGGACGCCAACTCGACCGGCCTCGTGATCGCAGCGCTCGAGGCACTCGGCCACGCCCCCGACGCCGCCGCCTACGACGCCCTGCTCACCTTCCAGCTGGGCGACTCCGCCCCGGCCTCGGCGCAGGGCGCGTTCTTCTACCAGTCGTGGGACACCTCGCCGAGCTCGCTCGCCACGCTCGACGCAGTGACGGCGCTGTTCGACGAGACCTGGCCCCAGGCGCTCGTCCCCTGATCCGATCGGACCGATGGACCGCTCGCTCCCGCGAGGTGACCGTCCGGGTCGCCGCGCGGGAGCGGAGCCGGTCGGCACGCTGCGGGTAGCGTCGCCGCCATGGCCGACGACCTCTTCGCCGCCGCCGCCGAGGAGCGCCTGGCCGCCCGGGGCCCGCTCGCGGACAGGTTGCGGCCCCGCACGCTCGACGAGGTGGTCGGGCAGGAGCAGCTCCTCGGGCCCGGCAAGCCGCTGAGGGCGCTGGTCGACAGCGACCGCCTGTCCTCGGTCATCCTCTGGGGCCCGCCCGGGACGGGCAAGACCACGATCGCCCGTCTGATCGCCCAGGCCTCCTCGAAGGCGTTCGTCCCGCTGTCGGCCGTGACCGCCACGGTGAAGGACATCCGGGAGGTCGCGGCCGCGGCGGAGCACCGGCTGGGCGCCAACTCCCAGGGGACGATCCTCTTCCTGGACGAGATCCACCGCTTCACCAAGGCGCAGCAGGACGCCCTGCTCCCGTCGGTCGAGACCGGTCTGCTGGTCCTGATCGGTGCGACGACGGAGAACCCTCACTTCGAGGTCAACCCGCCCCTGATGAGCCGGTCCACCCTGTTCCGGCTCCACGCGCTGGACCTCGACGCCCTGACCCTCCTCGCCGAGCGGGGACTGGCCGCCGAGGGCGCCACGGCCGACGACGACGCGGTCGAGCACCTCGTCCAGCGCTGCGGCGGCGACGGGCGGCACCTGCTCACCAGCCTCGAGGTCGCCGTCGCTCTCGCCGCGGCACGTTCCCGCTCCGCCGGGGCCACGTCGATCCACCTGACGTTGGAGGATGCCGAGGGCGCCCTGGGGGCGTCGCCGGTGCGGTACGGGCGGGACGACCACTACGACGTGGTGTCGGCGTTCATCAAGTCGATACGCGGGTCGGACCCCGATGCCGCGCTCCACTGGCTGGCGAGGATGCTCGAGGCGGGGGAGGACGCCCGGTTCATCGCCCGGCGCCTCGTGATCGCCGCGTCGGAGGACATCGGGATGGGCGACCCGCTCGCACTCGTCGTCGCCGATGCGGCGGCCCGGGCCGTCGAGTTCGTCGGGCTGCCCGAGGCGCGCATCAACCTGGCTCAGGCGACGGTGCACCTGGCGCTCGCGCCCAAGTCGAACGCCGCGTACATGGGCCTCAACCGGGCCTCGGCCGACGTGAGGAGCGGGCCCGTGGGGGAGGTCCCCAAGCACCTGCGCGACGCCCACTACCAGGGCGCCGCGTCGCTCGGGCACGGCGGCGGCTACCTGTACCCGCACGACCACCCGAACGGGTGGGTGGCCCAGCAGTACCTGCCCGACGAGCTCGCCGGTGCCAGCTACTACCGGCCCGGCTCCAACGGAGCGGAGGCCCGGCTGGTGGCGCGCTGGCGGGAGCGTCGCGGCGAGGTCCCGCCCCCGGAGGAGCGTCCGGACCAGACTGGAGCCCCATGAGCGCCGCCGACCTGGTCGTGATCCTCCTCGGAGTGCTGGCGCTGGGCGCCGTCGTCGCCCTCACCACCACGACGGCACGCATGCGCCGGGCCGCCGCCGACATGGAGCGCTCCGTCGGGGAGCTCGATGCCGTGCGCGTGGCGTTCGAGGCCGAGGCCGCCGCTGCGCTCCACGAGCTGCACCGCACCGTGGTGCGGGCCGGCACACAGGTCGACGAGGTCGAGGCGCTGGTCGACGTGGCGAACGCCATCGGCGAGCGGGTCGACACAGCGACCGAGGTCACCTATCGGGCGCTCACCTCCCCGGTGATCAAGACCGTCGCCCTCGCCTCCGGGACGAGGCGCGCCGCCCGGAGGCTGCGTCCGGGTCGTCACCGCTGATCGAGGGCGGTCGCCGGGTGCACAGCCGCCCGGCGGCTGCGCCCAAGCCGTCACCGCTGATCGAGGTTGTCGAGGGCGGTCGCCGGGTGCAGAGCCGCCCGGAGGCTGCGCCCGGGCCGTCACCGCTGATCGAGGGTGGTCGCGCTCACCCGGTCCATCGCCGCGCGCTCCGTCGGGGTGGACCATCATGGTGAGGTGTTCAAGCGACTGACCTGGTTCGGCATCGGAGCAGCGGCCGGAGCGACCGGCTACGTGTGGGCGCAGCAGCGCGTGCGGCGCGAGCTGGACGCCCTGGGACCCGACCACCTCGTGGTGGTGGCCGCCAACCAGGCGGGCCGCGTGACCCGCCAGGCGGCCCGATCGGTCGCCGGTGCCGTCGTCGAGGGACGGTCGGCCATGCGCGAGCGGGAGGACGAGCTGATCTCCCGACGCGACGCCCGCCGGGGCAGCGGTCGGGGATCCGACGTCGGAGCCGACCGAGACGTCCGGGAGGAGGGTCGCGGTTGGCCGTCGGCGGACGCGCCGCGCTCCCAGCCCTGGCGCGACGGGATCGCGCCCCGAGGCGACCGCAGGACGCGCCCCGCACGCTGGTGAGCGCCGGGAACGGCGCACCGCGGAACGCCGACGGAGCGACGGGTCCGCGCCGGTAACCTGACCGGACCTATGACCGAGCACTCCGCGCCCCGCACCGACGCAGCCGGCGACCCGACCCCGAACGACGGGGTCGCCTGGACCGCGGACGCGCTGAGGGAGGCCTGGAACACGTTCTTCGTCGAGCGGGGCCACACGCCGGTCGCGTCGGGTGGCCTCATCCCGACCCACCCGTCGGCGCCGATGTTCACGAACTCGGGGATGATGCCGTTCGTGCCGTTCTTCCTGGGCGAGGAGCCGGTCCCGTACGTGCCCCCGAGGGCGGTGTCGGTGCAGAAGTGCGTTCGTGCCGGCGGGAAGCACAACGACCTGGACGCCATCGGGCGTTCGCTCCGCCACCTGTCGTTCTTCGAGATGCTCGGCAACTTCAGCTTCGGCGACTACTTCAAGTCCGACGCCATCCGTTGGGCCTGGGAGTTCGTCACGCAGCGGCTCGGGATCGACGGCGATCGCATCTGGGTGACGGTGCACGTGTCCGACGACGAGGCCGAGCGGATCTGGGTGGAGGAGGTCGGGTTCCCGATCGAGCGCATCCAGCGGTTGGACAAGGACAACTTCTGGGAGATGGGGGAGACGGGCCCGTGCGGTCCGAGCTCCGAGCTCTTCTACGACTACGGCCCGGACCTCGGCCCCGACGGCGGTCCCGCGAACCCCGAGTCGGAGCATCGCTACGTGGAGATCTGGAACCTGGTGTTCCAGCAGTACTTCCGCGGCGACGACGGCGAGCTGACCGACCTGCCGACCCGCAACATCGACACCGGAGCGGGCCTGGAGCGGATCCTGGCGGTCCTCGCCGGCAGCCCCTCTCTGTACTCGGCCGACGTGCTGGCCCGGCTGGTCGACGAGGCCCAGGTCGTCACGGGCCACCGCCTCGGCGACGGAGAGCTGTCCGACATCGCCCTGCGCCTGCTGGCGGACCACACCCGGACCGCCACGTTCCTCGTCGCCGACGGCGTCGTGCCGTCGAACGAGGACCGCGGCTACGTCCTGCGGCGCATCATCCGCCGCGCGGTGCGGTTCGCCTACATGCTCGACGTCGAGCGGATGGTGATGGCGCCCATGGTCGAGCGATGCATCGGGATCATGGGCTCGGCCTACCCCGAGCTCGTCGAGGGCCACGACCGGATCGTGGACATGATCGGCCGCGAGGAGGAGGGCTTCCGTCGGACGCTGGCCCGCGGCTCGGTGCTGCTGGACAGCGCTCTCGACGCGCTGCCCGAGGGCGGCGAGCTGTCCGGCTCCGTCGCGTTCGAGCTGCACGACACCTACGGGTTCCCGCTCGAGGTCACCCAGGAGATGGCGGAGCTGCGCGGCGTCGCGGTGGACCTCGAGGGCTTCGACGCGGAGATGGCCGCCCAGCGCGAGCGCTCCAGGGCCGGGGGCCGTCGCACCGGAGTGGCGGCCGGGGAGTCCGCGGATGCCGAGCGTGCGCTGCTGGCCGAGTCGGGCCCGACGGTGTTCACCGGGCGCGAGGAGGACACCTCGAGCGCCCGGATCCTTGCCGTCATCGGTGACGGCTTGTTCCTGGACCGCACCCCGTTCTACGCGGAGTCGGGCGGCCAGGTCGGCGACACCGGCACCATCTCCACGGCCACCGGCACCGTGCGCGTGACCGACACCACCTACGCGCTGCCCGGACTGCACCGCCACACCTTCGAGCCGGTCGACGGGGTCGTCGAGGCGGGTCAGGAGGCCACGGCGAGCATCGACTCGGAGCGGCGTGCCGCGATCCGTCGGAACCACACCGGCACCCACATCCTCCACTGGGCCCTGGGGCAGGTGCTCGGCGACCACGTCAAGCAGCAGGGCTCGTGGGTGGGCCCCGACCGGCTCCGCTTCGACTTCGCCCATCACGGCGCGCTGAGCGAGGACGAGATCCGTCGCATCGAGGACATCGCCAACCACGAGATCCTGGACAACGCCCCGGTCCGGCACTTCGAGACGACCATGGACGAGGCGCGCCGACTCGGGGCGATCATGTTCTTCGGCGACAAGTACGGCGACGTCGTGCGAGTCCTCGAGGCCGGTCGCCACTCGACCGAGCTGTGCGGCGGCACCCACGTCGGCGCCCTCGGCGACATCGGCCCGATGAAGGTCGTGTCGGAGACGTCGATCGGATCGAACATCCGACGCATCGAGGCGGTGACCGGGACCGGCCCGATCGAGCGGCTCCGGACGGAGGAGGACCGCCTCCGGGACGCGGCCGACCTGCTCGGCGTGCCGCCCGAGGACCTCCACGGCGGCATCGAGAAGCGACTGGCGGAGCTCCGCTCGGCGCGGGAGGAGCTGAAGGCGCTGCGCAAGCAGCTGGCCGGCAGCCTCGCAGAGGACCTGGTGGGCACCGCCGTCGACGGCGTGGTCGTCGCCCGGGTGGAGGCCGACAGCCGTGACGACGTGCGGGACCTCGCCGTGGCGCTCCGCGACCACCCGGACATCCGTGCGGTCGTGCTGGGCGCGTCCCCGGGGGGCAAGGGCGTCGCGCTCGTGGCTGCCGTCGCTCCCGACAGCGGGCTGAACGCGGCGGAGCTGATCGCCGACGCGGCGCGGACCGTCGGCGGTGGCGGCGGCAAGGGCGCCGATCTGGCCGCCGCAGGCGGCAAGTCGCCCGAGCGGCTCGACGAGGCGCTCGACCAGGTGCGGGCGGCCGCCGGGCTCGGCGGCTGACGGCCCGAGCGCACCGGTGAGAGCACTCGGTCTGGATCTCGGCTCCCAGCGCATCGGCGTCGCGCTGTCGGACTCCGACGGCACCATGGCGCTGCCCTACGACGTCCTGCAGCGCTCGGGCGATCGGGAGCGGGACCATCGGGCGGTGGCGGCGATGGTGGAGGAGACCGAGGCCGAGATCGTCGTGGTCGGTCTGCCCCTCTCGCTCGACGGCGGGGAGGGTCCGATGGCGAAGCGCTACCGGGCCGAGGCACGGCGTCTCCGTGCCACCCTCGACGTCCCCGTGGAGACCTACGATGAGCGGCTGACGACGGTCACCGCGGAACGGGCCCTCAGGGAGACCGACCTCTCGGGACGGGCGCGACGCAAGGTCGTGGACCAGGTGGCCGCAGCCGTCATGTTGCAGAGCTGGCTCGACGGTCGGGCCGCCCGAGGTGAGGAACCCCCGCTTGACTGATCCCCAGGACCCGCGACGCCGCTCCGAGCCGTCACAGCCTGAGGGTGTCGCCCCGGTCCGTCGTGCCCGACGCTCCGGGGCCGCCGATGCGCCGTCCTCGAGGGGCGATCGACCCGCGCCGTCGCGGTCGTCCCGCGAGCAGCCGTCCCAGGACGCCCCGGACGGCCGGGAGCGTCGACGTCGTCCCCCAGCGGACGACGACGAGTACGTCCGGCTCCCCCCTGCGACGCGGGGCGGCCCGCGGCTGCTCGCCGTGTTCGGGATCGTCGCTGCGGTCCTCGGAGTCGGCATCCTGTCCGTCGTCTTCTGGGGGACCCGCCAGATCAGCCCGTCCGGCGGTCAGGGCGAGGTCGTGTCGGAGGTGGTTGTGCCGACCGGCGCGAGCACGGACGCCATCGCCAATCTCCTCCAGGAGGCCGGCGTCATCACCAACGCCCGGATGTTCCGGTGGTACACGAGCTGGAAGTCCGCCGGGCCGTGGGATGCCGGTCGTTACGTGGAGTTCCGCAAGAACTCCAGCTTCGACGAGGCGATCGAGGTGCTCGACGCCGGGCCGGTCGCGATCGACGCCGTCACGGTGCGCATCGCGGAGGGTCGTCGCCTGATCGACGCGTTGACCGACATCAACGCCGCGTTCCCGAACCTGAGCGTCGGCGAGCTGCAGTCGACCCTGGCGTCCGGGGCGGTCACCTCGAAGTACAAGCCGGCCGACATCCCCAACTGGGAGGGCTTCCTCTTCCCCGACACCTACGAGTTCCTGGACGACGCGAGCGCCCAGGAGATCCTCCAGACGATGGCCACCAAGATGGACGACGTGCTCGACGACCTCGGCTACGACAAGGCCGAGGCGTTGCAGGGACGCACGCCGTACGAGCTCGTGACGATCGCCTCGCTCGTCGAGCGGGAGACCGGCCAGCCCCCGGAGGAGCGCGGCAAGATCGCCAGGGTGGTCATGAACCGCCTCGACGCCGGCGAGCCGCTCGGCATCGACGCCGCCAACCTGTACGGGCTGGGACGCACGTCGGGGACGCTGACCAAGTCGGACCTCGACGTGGACTCGCCGTACAACGTGCGGAAGTTCAAGGGGCTGCCGCCCACGCCGATCTGCCTGCCCGGCAAGGCGTCGCTGCAGGCGGCGATCGAGGCGCCGCAGGGGGACTGGCGCTACTACGTGCTGACCACCAAGGATCCGCCGACCCATCTCTTCACCGACTCCTACCAGGAGTTCCAGGACGCCAAGGCCGACGCGCAGGCTCGGGGCGTGTTCTGAGTACCGGCGCAGCTCCCGGAGGCCCCACGTCCCCGGACTCGACGGCCGGGCCGGTGTCGCCCTCCGGGGGGACGAAGGTCGCCGCGGTGATCGGGTCCCCGATCGCCCACTCCCTCTCCCCGCGCATCCACAACGCGGCGTTCCGGGCCCTCGGACTCGACTGGGTGTTCGTGGCGCTCCCCGTCGAGCCCGGCCACGTCGCCGAGGCGGTGGACGGCGCCCGGGCCCTGGGCATCCGAGGTCTCTCCGTCACGATGCCGCACAAGGAGGCGGTCCTGTCGTCGCTCGACGGCCTCACCTCCACGGCGGCGGACCTGGGCGCGGTCAACTGCATCCTCCGGGCACCGCACGACGACGGACTGCTCCTCGGCGACAACACCGACGGGGCGGGCTTCCTGCGCGGGCTGCGAGCGGACCTGGGCCTCGACGTCGCCGGCCGTCGCTGCGTGGTGCTCGGAGCCGGGGGAGCGGGTCGGGCCGTCGTCCTGGCGCTCGCCGGCGCGGGCGCAGCTCAGGTGGACGTGGTCAACCGCGACCCGGGCCGGGCCGAGCTGGCAGCCTCCCTCGCCGGCGCCGCGGGGCGGACGGTGCTCGCCGGGGACGAGGACGGCGTCGCGGCGTCGATCTCCGGGGCCGACCTCCTGGTCAACGCGACCCCTCTCGGGATGGGCGACGACGACCGCCTCCCGATCCCTGCGTCGTTGCTGCGCCCGGATCTGGCGGTCGCCGACCTGGTGTACCACCCGGCCACGACGCCGCTGATGGTCGCGGCGCGTGCGGTCGGGGCGCCGGCGGCGAACGGGCTGTCGATGCTCGTGCACCAGGCCGCGACGGCCTTCGAGCACTGGACCGGGATCGAAGCGCCGGTCGAGGCGATGGCCCGGGCCGTCGCCGATCCGCCGCTCTGAGGGACCTCTCCCGGGCCATCGGGCCGGGTCCCGTGGGCCGTGCGGCCCAGGAAATGCTGAACCCGTCGCTCCGATGTGCCGATGAGAGCCAACAGGAACCTCGAGGAGGAAACGAAGTGGCTCTCCAGGGAACGATCGATGCCTTCCCGGTGGTGGACGTGCTGCATCTGCTGGCCGGATCCCACAAGACCGGTCGGCTGATCGTCGAGGGCGATCGCAGCACCGCACAGCTGTTCGTCGTGGACGGCGCGGTCACCGGGGGAGGGGTCCAGGGTCTGGACGACGCCTCCCTGCCCGACGTCGTGGCCGAGCTGCTCCGCTACCGGGAGGGCTCGTTCCTGTTCGAACCCGGCACCGCCCTCCCGAACGGCGGCGACCCCCAGGACCTCCTGGCGCTCGTCGACGCGGCACGGGAGCGCCTCGAGGCCTGGACGGCGATCGAGGAGCTCGTGCCGTCGATGGCGCACCGCCTTGCCCTCGTGCCGGAGGTCGGTGACGACGGGGTGCACCTGTCGGCCCAGGACTGGGCGGTGGTGGTGGCGGCCGGAGCCGGCTGGCGGGTCGGCGATCTGGTCGCGACGTCGACCACGTCCGACATCGACACCTGCGGCGCCGTCGCCGCACTGGTGGAGCGCGGCCTGCTGACGGTCGAGCCGCCGGGCGCCGAGCTCGTGCCGGTGCCCGTCGGGGGCCCTGCCGCGACCGAGGGCGCGGGAGCGTCGACGTCGTTCGAGGTGCTCGACGCCGAGGACGTCGCGGTCGCCGAGCTCGTCGGCGACGACGACACGCCGGGGGCCGCGGCCCAGGACGCCCCGGCCGAGTACGAGGTCGTCCTGCTCGACGAGGACGACGACGCCGGGAACTTCCCCGATCACTTCCCGATCGACGACCTGCTGGGAGGGGCCGAGGACGTCGACCCGTGGATGCAGATGGAGGCCGCAGGCCGTGAGGACCGACTCGCTGCGGCCCAGTCCTTCACCGACGCCCCCGCCGTGTTCGACTCAGCCGGGTCCGACCCAGCCCAGTCCGACGCGAGCGCTGACTCGGCGGACGCGGGACTGGGTGGCTTCTCGTCGGAGGGCTTCAGCGCGAGCTGGGACGATCCCGGACCCGTCTCGGATCCGTCCGTCGGCGAGCCCGCGGCGTTCAACGGCTCTCCTGCCTTCAACGACGGTCCTGCGTTCAACGACGGTCCTGCGTTCGACGGATCGAGCGCGTTCGGCGGCTCGACGTCGTACTCCGACTCGGCGTTCTCGGACTCGGCCTTCTCCGACCCGGCATCGTTCGACGCGTCGACCTCGGCGTTCGGCGACGCACCCGCGTTCCACGAGTCCGGCTTCAGCGACTCCGGTGCCGTGACCGATCCGGTCGGGCCGGCGACAGCGCCCATCGGCGCCAACTTCGTCGGCGACGGCGCCTTCACCGCAGCGCCGGTCGGCGCTCCGCTGGCCGTCCAGGACGTCCCCGACGTCGATCCGGCGGCGGACAGCGCAGCCGACGAGGTCCTGCGGCAGATGTCCAAGCTGAGCCCCAAGGCCGCAGAGGCGATCGCTGCGGCGCTCGGCTCGAGCGGCGACACCGACGGCCGCAACGGCGCCGGG
>JAEYSR010000099.1 GCA_023434535.1 Actinomycetes bacterium | reverse complement strand
GGGAGTTCTTCTCGTCGAACGCCGCCTGCTTGTCGACCTTGTCGGCGGAGATGCCGACCCGCTGCGCGCCGACGGCGGCGAACTCCGATGCGAGGTCCCGGAAGTGGCACGACTCCTTGGTGCAGCCTGCCGTCATGGCCTTCGGGTAGAAGAACAGCACAACCGGGCCGTCGGCCAACAGGGCCGAGAGCGTGCGGTCCGTCCCGGTCTGGTCGGGCAGCGTGAAGTCGGGGGCGATGTCGCCGGTGCCGAGCATGGTGGTCTCCTCCGGGTTGGGCCGGACCTGCAGTGTTCCACCTCAGGGGACCGGCATGGCGCGACGAGTCGAGCCCGTCCCCGGCCGCCGGTCAGAAGGACGCAGGGATCAGGACCCGCTGACGCAACGTCTCCATGACGTCGTCGTCCATGCCGGTGGCGCGGAGGTAGCCGACCACTCCGCCGTGGTCCCGCTCGAGAAGGTCGATGGTCCGCTCCATCGTCTCGGCGCGCGCCGACCACACCCCGACCGCCAGGTCGTCCGCCGTCGCCGCCCCGTACGGGTGGCCGAGCACCTTGAGCCGCGCCACCTGCATGGCGTTCACCCGGGCCGAGCGCACGTAGTCGGCCACGATCACGTCCCGGGGCGACCCGAGGGCCCCCAGGAGCAGGAGGGTGAGGAGCCCCGTCCGGTCCTTGCCGACGGCGCAGTGGTACGCCGTGGCGCCGTCGGTCGAGGCCACCAGCTCCACGGCCGTGCGGAAGCGGTCGTCGAAGTTGGTGAGGATGTCCTCGTAGCGGTGGGCCAGGACGTCGGCCAGCGCCACGCCCTCCAGGTCCCACACGTAGGCCGGGTCGACCACGGGAACGTGGTGGACCTCGATCGGCAGGTCGTCGACGACGGTGAAGACGCCGCTCTCCTCCCGTTCGGCGTCGTCGCGCAGGTCGAGCACCCGGCGGACCCCGTGGTCGTGCAGCGCCCGCACGTTCTCGGGCGAGCACCGCTGGAGCGCATCGGCGCGGATGAGCGTCCGGGGCGCCACCACGAGCCCGTCGGACGCCGGTGTCCCGCCGAGGTCGCGGAGGTTGACGATCCCGTCGCGGGAGAGGGCCGGGCGCAGGCGGGAGTGGGGCATGGACGTCGTCGGCTCAGGCCAGTCCGGCGACCACGCCGATGCCGTCACCGGTCACCCGGAGGTCGTCGACCTGGATGCCGATCGTGTCGGGCGTGCCGTCGGGCTGCTCGGTGCCGATCGGCACCTGGATGACCGCCGGGAACCGGAGCTGCAGCGGGGCCAGGGACGCGAGGCCGCCGACCCGTCGGGAGATGTCGTTGATCGTGCTGGTGAGCCCGAAGCCGCCGAAGATGGATGGCAGCTCGACCCAGGCGGCCTGCAGCGCCAGCTCGAGCCGGCCGCCGACGAGGCGGGGGCGGATGTCGGTCCTCAGCGACAGGCGCAGGTCCGGCACGCGCTCGGACAGGATCCGCGACTGGCGGAGCCGGCCCTGCACGGTCTGGTCGCCCAGGTCGACCTCGATCTCGAACGGCATGGGCCGGGGCCCGAGCGCCATCGGGATGAGAAGGGCGGCCAGGCGGTGCACGCCCGACTCGGCGAGCGACAGGGCGACCCGCTTCCCGGCGACGGGGACCGGAGCGGCGCGACCGACCACGTCGGGCGCGGCAGGGAGGCCGAGGGTCAGCAGACCGGAGCCGACCCGGACCTCGGCTCGGCCGACGGCCACCCCGAGGTCCGCGAGGATCGCACCCACGTCGGCGCCGACCTCGGTGCCCACGACGCCGACGTGCTCGCCCAGCGTGTCCCACAGCTGGGCGCCCATCGAGGCGAACAGCATGTTCACCATCTGCGTCATCGGCACCCACGTCACCGGGTCGACGCCGTCGGGGGCCGGGGCGTCGGTGTCGACGGTGACGCCGACGAGCTCGCCGCCCTGCACCGCCAGGCCGACCTGCATGCTGAGGTCGTCGCGCAGCTCGATGACCGGGTCGACCAGCGCCTCGACGCGCACCGGGATCGGGACCGGGCCCGACGGCAGCATCGGCGACACCGGTGCGGCGTCGCCCTCGTAGCCGACCGCCCGGGCGTCCACCTCGCCGGCCGCGGTGACGACGACCCTGACCCGTCCGCCGTCGTCCGCTCGCAGGTCGAACGTGCCGCCGTTGATCGTCAGGGCGACCTTGAGGCGGACGTCGCCCAACGCCGGCAGCGCGACGTCGGTCTCCACCGGCTCCAGCGGCACTCCGGCTCCGACCGCGAACAGCACGAGGTCGTTGAGCATCTCCTGGGTGACCGCAGCGCACACCGCCCACTTCGTCATGGGCTGTGTTCTAGCGGAGCTCGGGCGCAGCCACGTCACCTCGCCGAACCGGCTCTGTCCTGCACCGCGCACCCATTCGGGTGTCTGGTGGGGGACAGAGCGGCGGGGATCAGGCTTCGACCAGGAGGCTGCGCATGGCCCGCCAGGACGGGTGCATCAGCTTGGCCATGGCCCGGTGCTCGAGCTGGCGGATGCGCTCCCGGGACAGCCCGACCTGCAGCGCCACCTGGGCGACGGACTGCGGCTCGTCACCCGAGAACCCGTAGCGCAGCTCGATGATCTCCCGCTCGCGCTCGTCGAGCACGCTGAGGATCCGGTCGAGCTCCTCGGGGAGGAGCCGCGACGCCATGCCCTCCACCGCGGTACGGGCGGTCGGGTCCTCGACGAAGTCGCCGAGCTCGGCGCCGTCCTCGCCCACCGGGCCGGACAGCGAGACGGGATCCGCCCCCACCCGGAGCAGCTCGATGACGCGCTCCTCGGTGAGGCCGGCGGCCTCGGCCAGCTCCTCCGGCCGGGGGGCCCGGCCGTTGGACTGCTCCAGCATGGTCGTCATCTCACGGATGCGGAGCAGCTCGTCGTTGGCCCGCGACGGCAGCTTCACCGTGGAGCGGGTGGCGGCGATGCCGCGGGAGATGAACTGGCGGATCCACCAGACGGCGTAGGTCGAGAAGCGGAAGCCCTTCTCCGCGTCGAACTTCTCCACGGCCCGGATGAGGCCGAGGTTGCCCTCCTGGACGAGGTCCAGCAGAGGGACGCCGGAGGCCTGGTACCGCTTGGCGACCGAGACGACGAGACGCAGGTTGGAGTTGATGAACAGCTCCGTGGCGTCCTTGCCGGCGTTGATGCGGGTGCGCAGCTTGCGGCGCTCGGCCGCGGTGAGGGGGTTCTCGGCGCCGCGGGCGCCGCGCTCGTCGAGCTCGGCCTGGGCGGCGCGGCCGTCCGCGATCGCCCGGGCCAGCGTCTGCTCGCCCTGGGGGGTCAGGAGGGGGTGCTGGCCGATCTGCTCGAGGTACATGCCGACCGGGTCGTCCACGCCCGCCCCGCGCCGGCGGCGGGAACGGTCCTTCGGCTGTGTGATGGGGGTCTCCCCCTGTGGGACTGCCGTTGCGGTGGTCACGGCATGTGCAACCACGTTGACGGGTCATCCATGCCCGAACGGGCCGGGAACCGGTGTGACGTGTGTCCGGCGCGCCGCCGCATCGGCCGCCGGGTCCTCCAGACTGTGGCGATGGACGAGGTCGGGGAGCACGCGGGCGGCACGGGTCCGGGCGAGGAGCCGGAGGAGCTGGCCGACTCGCCGGAGGAGCCCCGATCCCGGCTGGATCTGGCGGCCGAGGAGCTCACCGCGGCGGCCTACGAGGCCGAGCGGGAGACCGGCGTCCGGGAGGAGACGGCGGAGGACGTCCGTCGCAGCCTCGTGCTCCGGGGCGTGCGGATGGTCGGCGGTTTCGTGCTGATCGGCGTGGGCGTGTCGCTCCTGGTGCTGCCCGGGCCGGGGTGGATCATGATCATCATCGGCCTGTCGCTGCTGCCGTTCGCCTGGGCGGAGCGGGCGATCAGGGCCATCCGCCGCAAGGTGCCGGGCGTCCCCGAGGACGGGACGATCCCGCCGACCACGTGGTTCATCATCGGCGTGGTCACGGTGTCGGCGATCGTGATCTCGTTCCTCTTCGGCGAGCAGATCGGCAGCTGGATCGGCGACACCTGGTCGTCCATCTGGAGTTGAGTCCGGCCCCGCCCGGATCTCCGGCCCGCCGGTCGGGCGCAGCGCTACCGTCGCCACCATGACGACGCTCCCGCCCGCGGTCCACCACACGCTCTCAGGGACCAACCAGCCCGAGGCCACCCGTCCCGCCGGATCCGACGAGCGCATCCAGCTCGCGGTGCACGAGCTGGGCGACGGCGCGGGCCGGCCCCCGGTGGTGTTCAGCCACGGGTTCCCGGAGCTCGCGTACTCGTGGCGCTACCAGCTGCCGGCCGTCGCGGACGCCGGGTTCCGGGCCATCGCTCCCGACCAGCGGGGCTACAACCGCTCGAGCGCCCCGGAGGCGATCGAGCAGTACGGGCTCGGCCAGCTGTGCGGCGACCTCGCCGACCTGCTGGACGCCCTGGAGATCGACAAGGCGGTCTTCGTCGGCCACGACTGGGGCGGATTCGTCGTCTGGGCCATGCCGGTCCTGTTCCCCGAGCGCTGCGCCGGCGTCGTCGGCATCTGCACGCCGTACACGCCCTTCCCTGGCACCGACTTCCTGCGGGCGATGTTCGGCAACGACGAGGACATGTACATGCTGTGGTTCCAGCAGCCCGGCGTGGCCGAGGCCGTGATGGACCGCGACCCGCGCAAGGTCTTCGAGAAGCTGATGGTCGGCGGCGTCGACCCCGAGGTCCTGCTCGCCGAGGGCATGGCCCGGGCCGAGGGCATGAGCTTCAACCCGTTCAAGGACCTCGACTCCGTGCCCGACCTGGGCGAGCGCATCGCGACCGACGACGAGGTCGACGTCTACGCCGAGGCGTTCGGGCGGACGGGCTTCCGCGGCGGGATCAACTGGTACCGCAACATCGACGCCAACGGCGCGAACTACCCCGCCGTCGGCACCCAGCCGCTGGACCTGCCGACGCTCATGATCTGCTCCGAGTGGGACCCGGCCCTGCCGCCGGCCCTCGCGGCCAACATGCCGAACCTGTGCTCCGACCTGGAGATGGCCACCGTCGCCC
>JAEYSR010000265.1 GCA_023434535.1 Actinomycetes bacterium | reverse complement strand
AGCCCCTGCCCTGGCCGCGACGGCTGCGGCGGTGAGGCCGGCGAGGCCGCCGCCGACGACCACGACGTCGACGTGCTCAGGGAGGTCGGCGGGTTCGGTCTGTTGGTCCATGCCAACTCGACGGACGGGAGGCCACGGCTGTGACAGACCAGGGCCCCGTGTGCGCTCGGGCGGTCCGGCGACCGCGGAGCGCACACGGAGCGTCGGGCGGTCAGTCGGTGGTGCGGCTGCGGTACATCCGGGTCGCCAGCGGCACGCAGACGGCCAGGATCACCGCGCTCCAGATGAGCGACGCCGCCACGGGATGCTGCATCGGCCACACCTCGACCAGGGAGGACGGGTTCGGGTTCCCGAACAGCTCGCGCACCGCGGCGGTCACCGCGCTGACCGGGTTCCACTCGGCGATCGTCGCCAGCACCGTGGGCATGGCCTGCGTCGGTGCGAAGGCGTTGGACACGAAGGCCAGCGGGAACACGAACAGGAACGCCAGGGCCTGGGCCGACTCCGGGTCCCCCGAACGCAGCCCGAGGCAGGCGCACACCCAGCTCAGCGAGTAGGAGAACAGGAGCGCCACGCCGATGCCCGCAGCGACGTGGAGCGCGTCCGTCGATGGCGACCAGCCGACGAGGAGCCCGGTCAGCAGCACGAACGCCGTGCAGATCGCCGCGGACAGGAAGTCCGACGCCGAGCGACCCGTGAGGACCGAGGCGGGGCTCATCGGCAGCGTCCGGAACCGCTCGATCACGCCCGTGTGCAGGTCCTGGGTCAGCCCGATCGCGGTGCCGACCGACGACGTCGTGAGGTTCAGCGCCAGGAGGCCCGGCAGCAGGAAGTCCTTCACGTTCGCGCCGCCGGGGAGCACCATCGCGGCACCGAAGATGTAGACGAACAGCACGGTGAAGAGGACCGGCTGGACCGTCACGTCGGACAGCTGCATCGGTTCGCGGGAGATGTGCACCAGGTTGCGCCGGGTCATGATCCAGCTGTCCTGGACCCACCGACGGAACGGTCCTCCGGTGACGACGTCCGCAGGGCCGCGGGGCGTCGCCGGGGCGGTCGGGGTGAGGGTGGCGGTCATGCGGCGGCTCCGTCGGTGTCGATGTCGCCCTCGGTGGCGGGACGACCGGTCAGGGTGAAGAACACGTCGTCGAGCGACGGATGGTGGATCTGGACGTCGTCGACGGCGATCCCGCGCTCGTCGAGCGCCCGGACGAGGGAGGTGACGAGGCCGGGCGCCGGTTCGACCGTGCCGGACAGGCTGCGACCCGACTCGTCGAGGCTGAGGTCGCCCCGGACGAACGGGCCCAGGACGTCGGCCGCTTCGGGATGGGGTTCGCTCAACCGGAGAGCGAGGCGCTCCCCACCGATCCGGGCCTTGAGCTCGGAGGCGGTCCCCTCGGCGATCACCCGGCCGTGGTCGACGACGACGATCCGGTCGGCGAGCTCGTCGGCCTCGTCGAGGTACTGGGTGGTGAGCAGCACGGTGGCACCGTCGGCCACGAGGCCGCGCATGACGTCCCACATGCCGGCGCGGCTCGTGGGATCCAGCCCGGTCGTCGGCTCGTCGAGGAACAGCACCGGAGGATCGGCGACCAGGCTGGCGGCGAGGTCGAGGCGACGACGCATGCCGCCGGAGTAGGTCTTGACCGTCCGGTCCGCGGCGTCGACCAGGTCGAACCGCTCCAGCAGCTCCGCGGCGCGGGCCTTCGACGCCGCCCGGCCGAGTCGGCAGAGCTCGCCGATCATCACCAGGTTCTGGCGACCGGTCAGCAGCTCGTCGAGCGTGGCGTCCTGGCCGGTCACGCCGATGACCCGCCGCACTGCGTCGGGGTCGCGGACGACGTCGATCCCGGCGACGCGGGCGGTGCCCTCGTCGGGGACCATCAGCGTGGTGAGGGCACGGACGGTCGTGGTCTTCCCGGCGCCGTTCGGGCCGAGCACGCCGAGGACCGTGCCGGCCTCCGCGCTGAGGCTCACGCCGTCGAGGGCCTGGGTCGCGCCGAAGCGCTTGCGGAGGCCGACGGCCTCGATCATGGGTCCGTCCATGCTCGACGTGATCGCGTTCGGCGTCGTGTTCGGTGTGGTCATGGCGGTCCTCATTCCGTTCGTCGTCATCTGGGGGGGGGTGGCCGGCGAGCGGAGCGCCCGGGTGCACAACTGGCTGACCGGCCGGTAAGTTACCTACCGGACGGTAAGCTGAACCTGACCGGCCGTCAAGTAGCTCTTCCCGACCGGTACGATCAGGTGCGCCATGACCGACACGAGCACAGCCGAGACAGCCGACACCGATGCAGGCTCCACCCGACAGCGCATCCTCGATGTGGCCACCGACCTGTTCATCAGCCAGGGCTACGACGGGACGTCGCTCCGTGAGATCGCCGAGCAGGTCGGGGTCACCAAGGCGGCGCTCTACTACCACTTCGCCAGCAAGGCGGAGATCGTCGCCGCGCTCCTGGAACCGTTCGAGAACATCCAGCAGGAGTGGGTGTCGGGCGTCTCGGCCAGTCCCACCGACGAGGAGTGGGCCGACGCGCTCGGCGGGGTCATCGACTGGATGGTCGACAACCGTCGACTATTCCAGCTCTTCGACCGCAACCACGAGGTGTTCGAACGCCTCCACGACGAGGGCACGCAGCACCACGAGCTGCACGACAAGATCGGACAGATCCTCGGCAACCCGGACATCGAGCCAGCGCGACGGATCCGCATGACCGCCGCGCTGGGCGTGTCGTTCGCCATGGCGCCCATGGGCGACACGCCGCTGACCGACATCGACTCCGATGAGATCCGCACCGAGCTGCGGGCCGCCGTGCGCCGAGCGCTCGACATCTGACCGGATCGCTCAGGACCGGTCCGTCGCGCCCTCGACATCTGAGCGCCCAAAAGGGCCGTCCTCAGGCCGGGGTGAGCTCCATCCGCGCCGATCGCAGCCCGAAGACGAACGCGTTCGGCATCTCCTCGATGGAGTCCTCGATCGCCCGCATCTCCCCCACCCGGCTCAGCAGCTCCTCGAGGAACACCCGGATCTCCATCCGGGCCAGCGACGAGCCGAGGCAGAAGTGCGTGCCGAACCCGAACGAGATGTGGTGGTTCGGATTCCGGGTCACGTCGAGCGACTCGGGGTCCTCGAAGTGCGACGGGTCCCGGTTGGCCGACGAGTACATCAGCACGAGCTGATCTCCGGCCTTCACCGACGAGCCCGAGATCTCGACGTCCTCGACCGCGACCCGGCACATGTTGTGGATCGGTGTGACGAAGCGGATCAGCTCCTCCACCGCGATCGTCAGGTCGGCCCCGTCGCGCAGCAGCTGCCACTGCTCGGGCCGACGCGAGAGCTCGATCATCCCGCGGGCGATCACCGTGCGGGTCGTCTCGGCGCCGCCGTCGAGGAGCAGCAGGCAGTCGGAGATCACCTCGTCCACGCCGAACTGGTGGCCCGGCACCTCGGCCGTCGTCCAGGCCGTCATCACGTCGTCGGCCGGGCAGCGCTTCTTCTCCTCGTAGAGCTCCGCCGAGGCGCCGGCGAACTCCATCGCGGCGACGATGCCGTCGTCGTCCATGTACCTGGGCCCGCCGCCGAGCGCGATCGTGCGCTCGGACCACTCCATGAGCTTGGGGAACATCTCGGCGGGGAACCCGAGCAGCAGGCCGATCATCTCGGCCGGCAGCGGCGCGGAGAGTTCGCCCACGACCTCCACCGGACCGCCGTGCCCGAGCGCGTCGTCGAGCAGCGCTCCGACCGTGGCACGCACGTGGTCCTCCCAGCGCGACACGGCCTTGGGCGTGAAGCGACGGGACACGAGGTTGCGTCGGTGCGAGTGCAGCGGGTCGTCCAACCCGATGATCGCCGGATCGGCAGGGATGTTCGGGCGATAGCCGCCCTTGTCCTGGTCCGAGTTGACGAAGAGGTGCTTCTGCTTCTCGATCTCGACGATGTCGTCGTAGCGGGCGACGCCCCACAGCTCGTTGACCGGGTCCCAGTAGACGGGCTCGTTGTCCCGCATCCACGCGTACGTCGGGTACGGGTCCTCGACGTAGAAGTCGCCGGCGAGGAGGTCGACCTCGGGCCGACCGGCCGGTGCCATCAGGCCTCCGCCGCGTCGGTCACCCGACCCTCGACGGCGTCGTCGCCGAAGAAGGCGCGAGCGGCCGGCTCGAAGTCGGGGCCGCGCCGGAGGTGGTGTCCGCCGTCCACGCTGAGCGACGTGCCGGTCACCCACGAGGACCCGTCGCCCAGGAGGAACTCCACCACGGAGGCGACGTCGTCGACGCTGCCCGCTCGGGACACGGGCATGTTGTCCATGTAGCTGCCCATGACCTGCTCGTCGTCCATCACCATGGACACCAGGTCGGTGGCCACGATGCCGGGACGGACCGCGTTGACCCTGACTCCGGCCCGGCCGAGCTCGTCGGCCGTCTGGCGCACCAGCATGTCGATGCCCGCCTTGGAGACGCAGTACGGGCCCATGAAGGGGTGGGTGACGGCTGCCGCGATCGACGAGATGGCCACCATCGATCCGCCGCCCGAACCAGCGATGGCCGCGCCGGCGTGCTTGAAGAGCAGGAACGTGCCGGTCAGGTTGGTCTCGATGATGTCGGTCCACTCCTCGAGCGGAGTGGTGATGATCGGACCGAGCCCGCCGCGACCTGCCGAGGCCACTGCGAAGTCCAGTCCACCGGTCGCCTCGGTCGCGACCTTCACCGCACGCTCGACGTCGGACTCCGACTTGGCGTCGCCGGCGACGAAGCGCACCAGCGCGTTCCTCGGCGCGGCCGCCTCGAGCGCCGCCGCGCCCTCCCGGAGCCGATCCTCGGACCGGCCCATGATCGTGACGGCGCTGCCGGCCCCGACGAGGCGCCGAGCGCACTCCAGTCCGATCCCGCTGCCGCCGCCGGTGATGAGCGCCGCCGTTCCGTCCAACACGTGTCCCCCGTTCTCGGTCATGGGCGGCACGGTAGCCACTCCGACGCGACGGCGGGGGCCCGGAGGCCCCCGCCGTGCATCATCTCCCCACGGAGCCCGAGCTGGGCCCGGTCAGTGCGTGCGTCCGGCGCACCGGATCACAGCGCGAGCTGTGCGAGAACAGGACCGGTCGCTCCGGCCG
>JAEYSR010000249.1 GCA_023434535.1 Actinomycetes bacterium | reverse complement strand
CACGTAGCCCTATGCCAGAGGGTGGCCGGGCCCGCGGCGGAGGGGGTCCCTCCCCAGGGTCACCAAGTGCGGTGAGTGAGGAACGAAGCAGGGCGCCGCCGGGCTCGCAGGTGCACCTTGGTCTCCTGGCCGCGCTTGTTATTGCAGGCGCGGTGGGACAGGCGGCAGTTGCTGCGGTCAAGCGGGTCGCCCCCGAGCGCGACAGGCACGATCTCGTCGACCTCGGGGGAGCCGGGAAGGAGGGGAGGGAGTGTCTTGTCGACGGCTTGCCCGCAGAGCCAGCAGTTGTCCTCTTCGCGGAGGACCTGCGCTCGCAGCTGGTTGCGTCGGTGTCCGTTGGCTCGTCGGGGATTCGGCGCTGCGGGCATGGCTGGGGTTGGCCTTGGGGGTCTTGTGGCCCGGGGGGTCTACTTGGAGGGGGCCTTGGTGAGGCGGATGAGCCACTGCTCGGGCCCGTGGCCGATGACCTCGTAGTCGACGGGGTGGGCGGCGGTGTACTCGCGCCACGCCTTCCATTCGCCGGCGTTCTCCCAGCCGGGCCAGCCGTGGAGCTCGTCGAAGAGGATGAGCGCGCCGGGCTTGAGCAGGGGCATGATCTCGCGGAGCACGAACGCGGTGGCGCTCTCGAGGTCGAGGTCGAGGTGGACGAGTCCGATGCCGCCGGGGCCCTTGGCGGCTGCAGCGATGAGCCGCTTCCACTTCGGCAACGTGTCTTGCACGAGGCCGGGGACGAGGATGGAGCCGGGAACATTGGGCGGGTCGCAGGCGAAGGCGCCCTTGTCGAACCCGTCGCGCCACTTCTCGGGCAGCCCGGTCCAGGCATCGAACCCGATGACAGGCATGTGCTCGGCGATCATGCGGAGACTGCGCCCGTTGCCAACGCCGAACTCCAGCGCCGTGCCCTTGGGCTTGAGTGACAGCGCGTGCCCCAGTGTGCCGAGCATCCGGGGGAAGTCGTCGGCGAGCCGGGGGCCGAGGTTGAGGCCGTCGGTCAGGTGGGCTCGCTCAGCCTCAGCCTTCTTCACGCTCGGCAGCCCTTCGTCGAAGATGTCGAGCAGTTCACCGCTGACCTGCCTGGCGTAGGTGACCCACTCGGCCGGGTCGAGGAAGCGGCGCACGTGGTCACTCAGTCGCTCGTCGGCCACGGTGGTGTCTGGCGCGAGGTAGGCGCACTCCAGCAGCCGGCGCGTGATCTGGTACTCGGACTTGACGGCCTCATACGGCAGCGGCACACGGGCGGCGTGGACGACGAACGGTGCCCATGCGTCGATGCTGTAGCGGTCCTTGGTCGTCAGGTTCCGCACCTTGGGGAACGACGAGGCGATGGCACCGAACACGGCGTCGTCCTCGTGCTCGCCGAGCCCCAGCGACTTCAACGACTCGATGACGCCGGGCCGCTTGATGCCCCAGTAGAACGAGCGGATGGCCGGGGTCTCGACGTCCTTGGCGCGGTCTGCTGCTGCCTTGGTCTCGGGGCCGATGGTGTCGACGAGCCCTACCAGGAACTCGGAGAACACGACGCGGGACTCGGGGTGCAGCGGCTTGATCCACTTGGCTGCCAGTTCCTTGCCCTCGTCGGTGTCGGCGATGGCGGGGGCGAGTGAGGCGATGAGGGTCAGCGGCTTGCGGTCAGCGCCGGCGGGCGCGCGGTCGGTGAACTGGATGTCGCAGGCGTGCATGAACAGGCGACCGGGCTTGGTTGCGTCGACCAGCGCGGCCATCTGCTTGCCGGTGATGCTGACGGCGTGCGAGAGGAGTACGGCGTCGTAGTCAGCGGCGACCTTGGGGCGCATCGTCTTGGGGTCGAACTCGACCGTGTCCCACTCGTCGGAGATGAGGTGGACCAGCGCGGCGAGGTCGGTGTCGACCATGACGTTCGCGCCGGTCACCAGCAACATCCTGCGCTTGGTCACTCGTCCTCCTCGTGCATGGCCTCGTGGTCGCGGGCCAGGCTTGGGACTACGAACGCCCGATCGCAGTAGCCGCAGCGGTATGGGTCAGTCGTCATCTGCCTCGGGGTACATGGCCTCAATCGACTGCTGCTCGACGTTCAACGTGTGCCAGCGCAGGAGGCCGAGGGTGTGCGCGGGGGTCTGTCCGTCGTTGTGCGCGACTCCCCATGCACGGTCGCCGTCAGAGTCGACGTACTCCATGCAGAACGCGAAGGACGTCAGCATCCCGCCGCCACAGTCAGCGAGCCAGTCGCCGAGGCAGTCAGCGATGCGGTCGGCGAGGTCATCGGAGGGGGTGGTCATCAGACGCCCCGCACGATGCTCATGCGCTCCGGCTCGATGCTCAGGCGCACATAGCCACGGCAGTTCGGGCAGAGCTTCATCGAGTACGTCATCACGTTGGCGACATAGCGTTTGGCTGTGGCGGTGGTCTCGTGCCCGCAGCGATTGCATGTCGAGAGTGAGTCCTGGCCGTCAATGAACAGGGCCGGGTGGTTCTTGATGTGCGGTCGCAGCCAGTCGTAGAGCCACTGGGTCGCGGCGACGTCGCCTTCGCAGTAGTCGGTCTGTCGCTGCTGGTCCTCGACGGAACCGGCAACGGCACGCTCCATTGCCTGCCGGTCGTAGGTGTCGGTCTTGCCGGGGTGGCCCACGATCTTGAGGAAGGCGTCGAGCGACTTGAAGGGTGCGCCGGACCCGAACTCGCGGCGCATGACCTTGAGCGTGTCAACGGTCTTGAACGGCGGCAGCGGCGGCAGTCCGGCCTCGATGTGCAGGTCGCCCTTGAGCCAGGGCACGTCGGCGCGGTCGATGTTGTGGCCCACGATGATGTCGGCCTCGGACATGAGGGCGTGGACGCGCTTGAGGAACCGCGTCCGTCCGCCCTTGTTCCATTCGGCGAGGCGGATGGTTTCGGGGGAGTCGTACCACTTGGCGCAGACGATGGTCGTGCGCGGCTGGCGGATGACGGTCTCGTAGTGGATGTAGCGGTTCTTGAGGTCGCCGCGATCCCACCAGTGCTGCTGCGTGATCCCGTCCAGTCGCTCGACGTCGAGGATCAGGATGCGGTTGCGAACTCCGGGCGCGATCTTCGCCAGCGCGGCCTCGATGTTCATCGGCAGGCACACGATTTCGGCTCGCGCCTGTGGTCATTGATGAGGCTGGAGGAGACCTCGCAACCGAGGTCGGCGAGCACTTCGGACAACTGCGGGGCGCTGATGCTCTCGGCGTCCGCGATGGCCTTGTGCAGCGCGGTCAGGTTCGGGGTGTCGGCCGGGATGCCGTCGAGGAATCGCTGCAACTTGCAGCGCCGGTCGGGCGTCGAGATCTTGTCCAGCGCGGCGAGGATGTCCACAGGTACTCCCGTCGTCAGGTGAAATGCCAGACAGCCCCGAGCCGAGCGGCTGGGGGCTGTCTGCGCTGTGACGACCTAGGGCCGTGTTTGTTCCCTCGGTAGCGAGGAGTGGAGCCGGCCGGAGTCGAACCGGCATTACACATCAGGTCCGCAAGTGGCTGCATTCCGTCCGTGGCTTGGCCCATCGGCCCCGCAGATCCCGCCTTCTTTCGTGCCCCTTGGTGGGCTGGCACGGCGGGAAGTTTCAGGCGACCGGGTTGCGGAACTGGTCGTCCAGCTCGATCAGGTCGAGCAGTTCGTCGATGGCCCGGTGTCGCAGATCCCAGGGCGTCGGACACTCGGGCGTGCCGACGATGTGGGGGAGTCGCTTGGCTGCCGTACACAGGTGGCCGATTGCTTCGCGGCAGTCCTCTGCGCTGGCTCCGTCAGTGATGCGGATTGCGCTCATGGCAACCTCCCGAAGCCCGGGAATTGGAAAGGTCCGGGGACGCTTCCGCCACCAGACCTAGGGACAGGGTACCGCATCTCACACCGCTTCTGCACGTGCAGCGGCCGGCGAGTCTGCATTCAGGGTCAGGTCGAGCACGTCGCCGAGCCGGTAGCGCTTCGGGCCGATGGGGTCGCCCTCGGAGTCGACGGCTCGGTAGGCGGGCATCTTGTCGCGCTGGGCCCACTTCTTGATGCGCTCGACCATTCGTGGCACCGACTGCTCGCCGTCAACCAGGGCCACGACAGCCTCCGCCAGCGCCTTGGGTCGCGCCACCCAGTCCCGTGCCTCGTCGAGGATCGTGTCGAGGTGGTCGCGGGCGTAGGTCGTGACGCCGCAGCACTGGCACTTGACCCACGTCAGGCCGGGCACGACGTAGGTGCCGGAGCCGCAGTGCTTGCAGCCACCCGCATACCAACCGGGCGCGGCAGTCTCGGTCAGCTTTCGCAGCACTTCCTCATGGTCGCCAAGTTCGTCCACGAACACCCCGCACCATTCGAGCGTGGCGATCGTCGTCAGGTGCTCCGACAGCAGGCGGCAGACCGAGGCGACCTGGTCCACCTCGCCGTCGGCTACCGGGATCTCGACGCCACGGTCATCGTGCAGCGCCACCGCCCATCCGGCGATCTTGGCTCCGACCTCGTCCAGCGCGCGGCCAATGCGGTCGCTGCCGGCCCTGTCCTCGCCGTCCCAGAGCACGCGCGAACCAGGCACGGGTCGACTTCCAGCTCGGGCGGGCTTCCAGCGCGCGAGGTTGCGGAAGTAGATCGGGACGTACTCGAGGCAGCCGGCGACCTTCATCTGAGACATCTCGCACAACGCGAGGCCGTTGCTCGTCTCGGCGCCACAGTGCAGGCAGTTCATGCGTCCTCCTGGTCAATGTCGTGTGCGTCGTCGGCGCGTTCGAGGGCGTCGGCGATGTGTGCCCAGATGTGAGCGAGTGCGCGGCGGATCACGGGGTGTCCTCGTCGGTCGGCTGACAGGAGTGGAGCCCGTAGTGCTCGACGGGACGCTGGCAGTAGTGCCAAGCGTCGGGGGCGCAGTGGTCGCAGGCTCCGGGGCACGTCACTTCCTCACCCGACTGTGCCGCGCTCACGACAGGTCTCCCTCGGTGGTCGGGGTGGGGACGTAGTGCTTGCACTCCCACTCGGAGTTCGGCCAGCGGTAGTCGCGCAGCACGGGGCGCTCGTCGTCCGTCGCCCATTCGGTGTAAACGATCGGGGGGCCGTACTGGCCGGTCAGATCGGTGAGCGATGACACCGGGCGCAGCGAGTCGCGGATCAGGTCCGACTGCTCGCAGGCGACCGGGGTCCAGCCGTTGAGGTCGTGCATGTTGCCGCTCACGACGGGTCTCCGTTCAGCGCAGCGCGGAGGGCGGCTGCGTACTCACCGCCGGAGCAGTCGGGGCAGCCGGAGTGGTTGGCGCCATCGCATGCCGTGGCCGCGTCGCGATCCCACGAGTCCGCCAGTGCCTCGACCCGCGCGACCTTGGCCTCGGCGGCTTCGGCGCGGGCGGTGGCGGCAACGAACTCCGCCATCCGTGACGCCCAATCGTTACGAGTCCTTATCGCTTCGTCCCGCTCGGCCTCGGCGGTGCGGACTCGGGCGTGCAGTTCGTTGAGCCAGTCCGGGTCGGGGGTGTGACACGACATGCAGATGTGGGCGGCGTGAACCGAGCCCGCGGGCGAGGACCAGCCGTAGAAGTGCAGGCACTCCGCCTTCGCCACCGCCTCCAAGTCGTCGAGGTCACGCACCGGGAGCCTCCTCGGCGAGGTGGCGGACCTCGTGCGGCGGGTACGGGGCGCCCATGCCGTCGTCGAAGTTGATGAGCACGGACCCGTCGCCCCAGATCGCATCGACGGTGCCGTGGTGGTTGGGCGGCGGCTCCTGGCCGGTCGCGTTGCGCATGATGTCGCGCATGGCCGCGAGGGCCGGATCGGTGACGAGCACTCGGTCGCCGGGCTTGAACTCAGGCATTGTGCGCCTCCTTGGCGTCGGTGGTGGGCGGGTTGGTGAAGCAGTCGATGCACAGCGGGCCGTGGCCGATGAACTTCCACTCGTGGCACTTGGGGCAGGTCCCGTGATTCATCTGCGAGGGGTCGAACGCGCGGTCCTCGGCCTCGGTGGGCGGGGTGTCCACTCGTTCGGCCAGGCGCCGGAACATCTCGGCGTGCTTCGGCCACGCGTGCGCGTTGCCCTTGTGCCAGGGGTCTCCGAGGCGGTCGGCCGCGTCGAGCAGCATCGCTCGCAGCACGTCCGGCGACTCGGTGGAGCCCAGGGCTTCCCGGATCGTCGCCGCTACGGCCTCGGTGGGCGGGGTGGGAGCGTCGGCGAGGATGTGGGACACCTGGAACAGCACGGCGGCGACGGCGGTCTTGACGTTCGAGCCGCCGATCTCGTAGCCGTTGAGCAGGTTCTCCCCGGCGCGCATGAGCATCGCGGCGTCGGTGTCATTCGGTCCCTTGTGGCGGACGACAGCGGCACCGGCGAGCCGCTCGATCACCTCGGCCTGCGCGGCGGACTGACGCTCGACGGCCTCGGCACGGGCGAGGGCAGCATTGCGCTGCTGCTGGAGCCGGTGCGCTTCCTCGGGCCAACGCATCGCCTCGTGACCCCGCACGGCATCACGGAAGCGGTCCCTCTCCGCCTCGACCTCCGCGAGCCGCTGGGACAGGGCAGCGGTGTGGGCGGCGAGGTCGTAGACGTTGCCAAGGGTCGGGCCCATCGACAGCGGGATCGCTGTCCAGGTGCCGTCGAGCCACTCCCAGCGAGTGGGGACGTAGACGGCGATCCGACCCTCGACCTCGCGAACATCGCCACAGCGTGGCTCAGCGTCCGTCAGCCCCTCGGTGGCCCCGACCCCCACCTCGGCCTCGTTCGTGGCCGTGCGGGGCTCCTGGGCGGCGTTCTGGGCCTCTCGGAGCCGCTTCCGAGCCTCTGAGTTGGTCATGGCATCTCCTTGGTGGTCTCCGTGGCCGCCAGAAGCTCACGAACGGAGCCGCTGACGAGTTGGTAGTTGGCGTCGCAGTCGATGACCGCGCCGTTTCCGATGGCTGTGCGTGCTCGTGCGATCCAGGCCAGCTCTTCGCGGTCACTGAGTCCCGGCGGTGGCACGAGCGGGGGGTGCTGTTCGATGCGCTTGGCCCGGATGCGTCGGACCTCGGCGCGGACGTCGGTCGGGCTGCACCAGTGCTCACCTCGGTCGGCGATGGCGAGCACGGCGGCACGGGCATCGGTCGCGGGGTAGGGCGCGAGGAGTTCGGCCAGTGCTTCGGACGTGTACTCGTCGATGGGCTGCTGGGGGAAGTGGGCGCGGATGTAGCGGGCGATGGCTACGGCGTCGGACGGGGTCACCACTCCCACCCCTCGATGCCGTCCCAGTGGAGGCCGGAGTGGCCGGGCGGGAGGGTGCAGACGTAGACGCCGATCGACAGGCCGCCCGCGATGGTGGTCGCGCTGCAGTCGGCGGCGTCACAGAACTCGGGGATGTCGGGGGTGCTCATGCGGCACCGTCCTCGCCGAGTAGGTCGAGCAGGCCCATGTCCTCGGCAATGCAGCCGGGCGAGAAGTAGATCCGCTCCTTGTGTCGGTTCGCGTCGCCCTGCCCGCCGCGACCTCCGCCGTAACCGCCGCTGGTCTTCCAGGCGTGGGCGGTCCACCCGTAGTCGAGTAGGGCGTCGTGTCCCTCGCCCTCGTAGCCGCAGAGCGCGATCCGAAGGCGCCTGTCGTTGCCGTTCTCGATGCACCACGCGCGGACGTCGTCAGACACGGTCCCGGAGTCGGTGGCGTAGACGCGGGTCTGCTCGACCTCGTCGCCGTAGGGCGGGTCGAAGAACAGGCCCGTCGTGCCGTGCCGGGTGGTCAGGCTGTCGGTGACGGCGCGGGACCAGTCGCCAGACAGGATGCGGACGCGGCGGAGGCGGTTGGCGAGGGCGCTGAACCAGGTTTCGATCCCCCGCCCCGCGTTGCCGACGTGGGGCATCTGCCGGTTGATCCCTTGGCCCGCGTTGCTGACGTCGAGGGTTCGGCGGTCCACGAGCTTGCCGTCGGCGACGATCCACGGGCCCTCGCCAGAGCAGTAGCCGGAGCCGATCCACCCGCAGACGCCCGCGACCCACCAGCCGGCGATCTTGGCGTCGAAGTAGCCGGGGTCTCCCTCCAGCCTTGCTAGGAGGTCGGTGCGCTGGCCGACTAGCCAGGCATGACGGGCGTTCAGGTCGACCTCAATGACCGGCCAGTCGGCCCACTCGGCGACGCCGTGCGGGTCCTCGGTGACCGCGCGCCAGAAGTTCGCCACGAATCCGTCGGCGTCATTGACGGTTTCGATCTTGCGGGCGTGGTCGTCGGGGCGGCCAAGCAGAACCGCGCCAGATCCAAAGAAGGGCTCGACGTAGTTGTCGACGTCGCCGAATCGCTCCCAGATGAGCGGGGCGACGCGACGCTTGCCGCCGAACCACGGGAACGGGGCTTGCAGCTCACTCATGCGATCTCTCCTCGGGTCTCTGCTTCGGCGGCTCGGGCTGCCATGCGCTCGAACATGTCGGCGTCGGCCTGCTGGCGGGCGGGGCGGTTGGTGCGGGTGCCGAACTTCTGGGCGTTGCGAATCCAGGTCCTCAGTGCCGCGTTCCAGTCCTTGTACGTCGACCCCTTGGCGTCGTGGTGGTCGCAGAACTGCTGCCACTCGGCGCGGAGGTCGACGCCGAGCTGTTCGGCTAGTGCGATGTGGCCGGGCGTGGGGTGGAAGTCGGCTGGCCGCTGGGTCGCCCGCTTGGTGTTCGCGGCGCTTGCGACGCCAACAACTACGTCAGTAGTTGTTAGTGGGTCGGGTCGGGTCGGGTCGGGGGGACCGTGACTCACGCCCTTGTCACGCCGTGACTCACGCTGTGACTTCGCGCGTTCACGAGCGTGACGCTGTCGCTCCGCAGCCGCCTGACGTGCAGCTTTGATGGATTCGGCGGTCGGTTGACGGTCCTTCCAGTTCAGAAACTCGACGCCACCCTCGACCTCGACCCAGAGAAAGTTTTCGACCAAACTTCGACGTTCTTTCGGCGTTCCGAGCGCGCGAAGAACGTGATCGGGCACGAATCCGTCGGTCAACTGCTGCATGGACCAGGCCCCTGCGCGCGCCCACAGACCGATCGCGGCGTTGCCTGCTGCGATCACCTTGTCGTGCATGGCGAAGGTGTCGTCGATGCGGAACCAGGCCACTAGGAAGCCTCCCGCTCTGCCCGGCGCCGCATGTCGTTCAGCGACGACAGGGACGCGCCGACCCGGAGTGCCGCCCGTTCGGGGGACTCGCCGGTGCTGACGAGGAAGTGGAACTCGTCGAGCATGTCGCCGATGCGCCTGCGAGCCTTGGGGCCAGTGCTCGGGACCTCGCTCGGGTCGTCGATGTCATCCCAGGCCAGCGGGGGAGCCCAGCCGCGTTCGGTGGCCAGTCGCAGCGACTTGGTGCGGGCCGAGCGACGGTGCGGGGTGTCGGCGGGCGCGGGCTGGCCGGACAGCTTGGCGTAGACCTTGAGGGCCTTGAGCGCGAACTCGTGCCGGGCGTACCTCGGTTCGCAGTCGAGCCAGTGGTAGATCGACAGCGCCGACGGTCCACCTGCCTCGCTGATGTTGGCCGCGTTCCACCCGAGGGCATAGAGGGCGCGGACTCGGCGCTGAATGCCCACGGTCGACCAGTTGGCCCTTGCTCCGGCGCCGATGATCGCGTCTCGGGTCGTGCGGAACACGCGCTGCTCGGCGGTCCCGACCCGGTGGATGCGGACCAGGTTCTCTCGCGTCAGTCCGCTCACTTCGGCGAGGTAGGACAGCTGGGCGCGGTTGACGATGCCCAGTGCGACGGGGCCTAGTTCGACCTCGCGGGGTCGGCCTTGGTGTCGGTCGAACGTCAGCCCCTTGTTGTAGCGGCTGGTTGCGGCTCGGCAGGCGTCACAGGGCTTCTCGCCGTCGCGGTAGTGGGCATAGCTGCCGTTGTGCGAGCCGTGTCGCGGGTCATCCGGGCTCACTTTGCGGCCCTCCTGTCTCGTGCTTTCTGGGTCCGCAGTCGCTCGCAGGCGATGACAGAGCCCCGTGGGGTGGTGGGCTTTGAGGTGTTCCTCGGTGCCTACTCGTCGCTGCTCTTGATGGCGGCGACGGGATCAGTATTGCTGGTCTCGTAGAGCTTGGCCATGGACCCTTCGGACAGGTAGCGGCGATCGCCTGCGATCCATTCGTCGTGCATGTCGATGAGCACCGCGCCGACGAGTCGGATCACGGCGGCGGCGTTGGGGAAGATCCCCACGACCCGGGCGCGGCGCTTGATCTCCTTGTTGACCCGCTCGAGCGGATTGGTCGACCAGATCTTGCGCCAATGCTCGCGCGGGAAGCCGGTGAACGCCAACACCTCGGCCTTGGCTTCATCCATCAACGGGCCGAGCTTGGGGAACCTCGCGGCGAACTCATCGCGGGTCTTGTCCCACGCGGCGTGGACGTCGGCAGGCTTGGGTTGAGCGAAGATCATCCGGAACGCCGCGGCCACGTAGTCGGCCTGTCCCTTGGGCACGTGGGCCAGCAGGTTGCGGGCGAAGTGGACCCGGCACCGCTGGTGCGCGACGCCTTGGAACGCCCGCTTCAACGCCTTCACGAGCCCGGAGTGCTGGTCTGAGATCACCAGTCGCACACCCGCGAGTCCCCGTTGCTTAAGGCTGAGCAGGAAGCTGCGCCAGAAGACCTCGTCCTCGCTGTCCCCGACGTCCAGGCCGAGGATCTCCCGCTCACCGGTCGCGGTGACGCCGGTGGCGACGACCACGGCCATCGACACGACCTGGCCGCCCTTACCGGGAGCGTTGCGGACGTGGAGGTAGGTCGCATCCAGGTAGACGTAGGGGAACTCCACGTGGTCCAGGGTCCGGGTGCGGAACGCGCCGACGGTCTCATCGAGGTTGGCGCAGATCCGGGAGACCTCGGACTTCGAGACACCGCTACCTCCCATCGCCTCGACCAGGTCATCGACGCTGCGAGTGCTGATGCCGTGGACGTAGGCCTCCATCACCACCGCGTACAGGGCCTGGTCGATGCGGCGGCGGGGCTCGAGGATGATCGGGAAGAACGATCCCTTCCGCAGCTTGGGGATCCGCAGCTCCACGTCACCGGTGGTCGTGGTCAGCATCCGCGGCCGGTGGCCGTTGCGTTCGGTGACACGGTCCTCGGTGCGCTCATAGGGGGCGGCGCCGATGCGTTCGGTGGCTTCGAGCTCGATCAGTTCCTGCAGCGCGACGCGGACCGAGTCGCGGATCAGGTCGACGCCATCACCGGCACGGAATGCCTCGAGCAACTCGGACAGGGCAGACTGGGGCAAGGCCATCGGTGGATCTCCTTCAGTGTGTCTCTTGGTCGTTTCACACCGAAGATCCCGCCGATGGCCGTCTACGTCAGGCAGCCTCGCCGTGGTTCCTCAAACCCCACCACTCCTGGGGACTCTTACCAGGCGATGCAGACGCGGTGTCCCCTGGTGTCGATGCGCGTGTTGTCGGGCGTCCACCCGTGGCCTCGCTTGCAGGTGTCGCGCTCCGCCTTGCGGACTTCCTCACGCTCGGCCGCCGACATGCCGCCCCAGACGCCCCACGGTTCGCGCTGCTCAAAGGCGGCGGCGAGGCACTGGGTTCGCACGGGGCAGGGCTGGCATCCGGCCTTGGCTGCGTGGGTCAGGTGCTCGCTGGCCCAGGTGGCGGGGTCTCGCTGGCAGGGGGTGGCGATTCCCTCGGGCGGAAGGAAGGTGTTGTCGGGGATGAGGTTCACCACGGCACCTCCTGCCGTGTGAGAACCAGGCGCACCGTGTAGTGGCCCGGCGTGGGGGACTTGGGGTCTCGCAGGAACGTCGGGCCGAGGACGTGGGTGGAGTCGTCGTCAGCCCAGACGCCGGCGTCTGTCATGCCGTCGATCAGTGCCTTGACCGTCGGTGCGGCGTTGGCGGGGTCGGCCTTCGCGTTGGTCGGGTAGCCGATGAACGCGGCGACGTGGGTGACGTCGAAGGAGCCGATCGGGTCGGCGGTGACGGCTGTGTATCCCATCTCCCGCAGCGCCGCAGTCCGCTTCGACTTGGGCGCCCAGTGGAGTCGCTGGTTCGCGGACAGCCACAGGTCGGGGGAGATGGTGAAGGTGACGGCGGTCATGCCACCCACCCATGCCGGTGCTCGATCAGTTCGCCAGCCGCAGCCAGGTACTCGCCCGGAGTCCCGCGCCAGTCACAGGTGGTGCAGTAGGCGACTGACTCGGAGCGGTTGTCGAACAGGTCATAGGCGCTGTCGATGCCGGAGTGGTGCTTGGTCGTCAGCACGGCGGCTCACCCACAACCATCGCCACGATCTCGTCGTCAGCCCCGTGTCGGGGCAGGTTGGCCGCGGCGATCTCCCGGCGCTCGTCCATCCACTCGGCAAGCGAGGTATAGGTCTCGTAGTGGTCGGTTTCGAGTCGGACGCCCATCAGGAAGCACCTCCCAGCGCGTCGACCTCGGCGGCGATCTGCTGCTTGCGGTCGTCGCTGGCGTACTGCCACTCGTTCCGAAGCGCGTCGAGCTTGCTGATCGGGTCGACTCGGTGCGGGGTGCGCTTGCCACGGGTCGCGGTCAACATCACCGACAGCGGCTTGTCGTCGGGCAGGTCGCTCATGTGCGAGACCCGGATGCCGCCCACCTTGTCGCGGCCGAACGAGATCTCGGGGTCGCGGTAGAGGGTGACGTGACGACCGGCCCACGTGCTCGCGTCGTCGCCCCATCCGGCCACGAGGAGCCGCAGCACGGTCAGCGGGGGACGCCAGACGCGGGCCTGGTCGACGAGGACGATGTCGTACTTCTGCTCAGCGGCGCCGGTTCGGACGCCTGCCACGGTGAAGGTGCGCGGGCCGCCCACCAGGTCATCAGCGTTCCACTGGTCGGAGCGGGGTTCGGTGGTGATCTTCATGCCACGCCTCCAAGCGTGATGTCGTTGTCGAAGTCGATGCGCTTGGCAACAGGCAGGCCGGCGGTCACGTCCTTGAACTCGGCGACGTGCTCGACGATCGCGACCTCGGCCTGCTCGACGGCAGCGAGGATTGCGTCCTGCCAGCGGGGGTCGGGCTTGATGCGCGTGAAGAACAGGGGCATCCCGCCGCAGTAGGACACGTAGTCCAGCCACTCGCGGCCAGACACGAGGAGCCCGGCCTGAACCTGGGCCATGTAGTAGAGCGGCACGGCCCCGGCGAGGATCGTGTTCAGGTGGCCCTTCTGTCGGGGCGCCTTGATCTCGATGAGGCCGTCGTCGCCCACGAGTCCGTCGGGGGAGTAGCCGATCGAGAACCCGCCGAAGTTGCGGACCATGAAGCCGACCTCGGTCACGGGCTGGTCGGCGAAGTGCTCGGCATACAGGTCGCGGGCGTAGGGCTCGGAGTCAATCCCACGCCACATGTCTCGCGTGGTCGGCGTCTCCTCGACGTGCCCAGTGACTCGCTCGGCAGCAAGCGTCTGAATCAGGCCGCGCGACTCGTCGTTGCTGGCGGGCTTGATCGTGCGCGGCGTGATGAGCTTGCCGACTGTCGATGCCGTGACGATCCCGCAGCGAGCCTTGAACCAGGCTTCGGATCGCTGCTCCATCTGCTCGTACACGATGAGGTCGTCGGTCACGCCCGGTTCCTTCCAGCAGTCGCCGGCGTTCCCACAGGGGGCGCAGGGGGTGGGGCAGTCAGTCATTGCTCGCACCCCCGAAGCGGTCGGTGTAGTACTCGATGACGTCGCGGCGGTCGGCACAGATGCGGCAGGTCTCGACGTCGCCGGTGCAGTCGTGGCGGGCCATCAGGAGCGCTCCTGGCTGGGGCGGCCGTGGTTCGCGTGGTCGACGGCGACGACGAGCACGGCCCAGGCAGTCGGGTCCATCTCGCATCGGCGCGCGAGGGCCTTGTCGCCGTGCGGATTCAGTGGGCTCCGCAACCAGAGGGTCGGCTCGTCCTCGCCGTCGAGGGCGAAGTAGACGTCGGGGAGTTCCACCACTCCCTCACCCGAAAGTGCCTTGTCTCCCATCACGCACCCCGCCCCGGAAACTCGATGACCTCGGCCATCTGGTCGACCTCGCGCTGTGCCTCGAGGACGGCGGCATAGAGCAGCGTCTTGCCACGTCGCTCGCGGGCCAGGTCGGCGGTCAGCGCGTTGATGACGGCCTCGTGAACGTCCTGCGAGTGGGCAAGCTCGGCCTGAAGTGCGTTGACCTTCACCTCGGCGTCGACCGTCTCCAGCGCGTGTCGCTTGGCGGTCTTGCGGAGGTTGTCGACTCGCTCGGTGTGGTGCGCGTGCTGGATGGCGAGCGCGATGACGGCGAGGATGAGCACGAAGCCAATGGCGATCGTGGGCATGCGTAAACTCCTTGGTTGAATCGATGCGTTTGGTTCACGCCCCGCGCGGATGGCAGTCCGTAGCGGGGCACTTGGTTTCAGAGGCGCGTGACGAGCCACGCGATGAGGCCGACCCACAGCGCGACGGCTGCGGTCATGACGGCGGCGAACGCGATCCCCTGGGGCTGCGTCCACTCGGTGCCCGGCGGCTCCGGCAACTCGCAGCACTTGCCCCACTCGCTCAGCGCACGGCCCTCGGTCTCGGCGTCCATCGCGGCGACCATGTACGGCAGTCGGCACACGGGGCACTCGAAGCGGGGGACGACGGGCGCGGGGTGCTGCGGGATCGTCGGGTCGGGGCGGCGCGGGATGAGGGTCATGACTCGCCCTTCCATGCGTAGACGCGAACCGGGCGGCCCGCGTTGTGCCCCTTGGTGTCGTTGCTGACGACCCACTCGCCGGCGGACTCGATCAGCCCCTCAGCCAGCGCCTTGTTCACGAAAGCTCCGATGCGCCGAGGTGCCACGACGCCGCGCAGTTGCTCGCGGTAGGTGTTCGGGTCCAGTCGCCCGTCGTGCAGGTAGGCGGTGGCAGACAGGACGCCCCGGAAGATCTCCCACTCGATGTCGACGGACGGGTCATCGGTGCGGGAGATGAGGGTGAGGAGGTCGGCGGTCGGGGAGTCGACGGCGGACCAGGTGGGGGAGGTGGTCATGACGCCTCCAGCCAGGCGCGCACATCGGCGCCCTTGACCTTGACGGCGCGTCCGCATTGGTAGGCCTCAAGCCGACCCGACTCGATCGCCCGAAATACGGCCTTGTCGGTAAGCCCGGTCTGGTCGGCGACCTCGGGGACGGTCAGCAGTTGGTCGCTGCGAATGCCGTCCGGGGAGGCGGCCGCGCTGTCACTGCCGCGCATCAGTCGGTCCAGCTCGCGACGACGGCTGGCAATCCTGCCGGCCTCGCGCGCCGCCTGCTCCTCGGCTCGCTTGGCGTCGGCCAGGAGCCGGGCGGCCTCGCGGCGACGTCGTTCCGCCGCTCGCTCATTCTTCTCGCGCTGGTTCACCCTTGGTGCGCGCTTGGGCTCCCCGACGGTCGCCAGCCCGACAATCTGCTTGGCGCGCTGGACGACGGTGCGGGCGGCCTGCTCGCTCATTTTGAAGTTGAGCGTCAGACGCTCATCCGGGGAGTTCGCGTGCGTGAACACCCAGCGGTCGGTGCGAATCTTGCGGTCCTCGTGGTCGAGGCGGAAGTCCAGCGCCTCGAGCGTGTCGAGGGCGCTGCGGATGTAATTCTTCATCGCTACTCCTGGTCGATGACTTCGCCGACCACGACAACTCGGTCAAGGTCGGCGGGAATGACGTGGTGGTGGACGACATGGACGACATGGGCGGACGGCCTAACGGCCTCGGGCCTCTCGCACTCCCAAGGGCCCTCGCAGCCGCAATCGGGGCGACAGAGTCCGGCCCGCCTCACGTCGTCACTCGCCAACCGGCCTCGCCGATCCGCCACTTGCGAATGGTCGGCTTGCGGAGGCTCGGCGCCTGTCGCATGAGCCAGTCGATGAATGCATGGTCCGATCGGCTCGTGTCGTTCCCGATCCGTCGCGCGTCAGCCACATCCCGCTCGTAGGCGACGAACAGAGCGTGTGCCTGCGCCCCGGTGATGCCGAGCTCGGCGCGGAGGAGACGGAATGCCTCCCGCTTTGAGGTGAGAGGTCGGTTTCCCTCTCCTGCCTGATTGCCCGGCAGCGGCTCCGAGGTCCGGGCGGTGCCCGGTGGCGCGGTCATGCCGCAGGCCGGGAGTCGAGGAAGGCGTCGAGGTCGGCTGCCAGGATTCGGTACGGGCCGACCGGCTCGCCCTTGTCGTTGACGTCGCGCTTGGCCTTGAGTTCGCCGGACTTGATGAACTCGACGAGCCGGTCGTAGCCGTAGGACGTCAGCTCGGCGGCCTCGCGGACCTTGTACGCCTTGCGGGCCTCGGTGGTACGGGTGGGGCGGGTGCTCACTGGTGGCCTCCTTGGAAAGTTCGGCTGGTTTCCCCCGAAACCTCGGGGTTGCAGACCAGACCTAACCACCAGATCGGCTGGTTTGACAGGCGAAACGCCGAAAATCCCCGAAAAACTTCGGCTGGTTCCGGGGGATGGCGCGAGGCAAAAACCGCCTACTGTGGCACGCCTCACCCCCAAATCGGGGGATTTCGGCAGATTTCACCCGGACAAGGGGCCAAGTTTCCAAGAGTTCGCGGTACTGTCCCGCCATGACCGACAAGAAGCCCAAGAGCCTCCGCGATGCCAAGCGCATCGAAGCCGGACTGTCTGTGGCGGCGCTGGCACGCGCCGCGAAGGTCTCTGAGGACACCGTGCGGTCGGTGATGACCGGCAAGCAGGGTCACCAGGAGACCAAGGTCTTTGCCATCGACCGGGCCCTCGACGCGGCGCTCGCGGAGAAGGGCATCGAGACCGCCCCCGCTCCGCAGGCCGAGCCCGCGCCACTGGCTGCCGATGACGGCCTCATTGAGTTCCAGGTGGCCGGCAACTTCGGCGTGTCCGTGGTCGTGCGTGGGCCCGTTGCTGACCGTGAGGCCGTCGAGGACTCGGTGCTGCGGCTCATCCGTGGCATGAACGCGGAGAAAGGTTCTGCCGAAGCCTCGTCGGAAACCGACGCATCTGTCGGCAGAGGCGCCTAACCTCTTCCCCTTGGCTCCTCGTGGGACGGACGGCCAAGGGGATTGGGGACAGATGTTTGACTGTCAGATCGTGACCGTGGAGGCAGACCAGCTGCCTCCCGGTCACGACTTCGTTTTGATCGAGGCGCAGGGTCGCCAGATCGTGTTCGCGGCGCCGAGCGACCGGGCGCAGATCGACGCCCGTGTCGCCGTGTTCGAGTGGGATCGGACGCGGGGACTGGATCGGGCGTTCGAGCGATTGGCCTACACAATGGCCTACAGGTCGGACTAAACTCGGTCTCAAGTCGTCGATCTAAGCGTGCCCCAGGTAGGAGTCGAACCTACGACCTTTCGCTTAGGAGGCGTAGGAAGTTAGGCTGGAACCACCCGGTTTACGCCTAAACCGCACACGGAAACGCGGGGTTTCGGCATACTTCTCCGGGGTGCATTGGCCTACACGATGGCCTACACGATTGCGGGGGAGAACATGGGCAAGCGCGAGTATGGGACAGGAAGCGTCCACCAGCGGTGCGAGGCGCGGTGGGGTTGCCCGCCCGTTGTCGACGGCCAGCGCCCCGACCACAAGTGCAAGGCGCGGTGGTACGGGGTGCTCAACAACGGGTTCAACGCGCAGGGCAAGCGCGAGCGGGTGACGGTGTCGGCCAAGTCGAAGGCCGAGGTCCAGCGGCGACTCCGAGAACTGACGCGGGCCAAGGCATCGGGGGAGCTCTCGGGCTCTGCGCGCATCACGGTCAAGCAGTGGGTCGACCAGTACCTCGAGCTGCGCCGCCTCCCCCCGAAGCCGCTCGGGCCGAAGGGCTGGAACGCCGCCGCCTCGCCGCTGCGGAAGTGGGTGGTGCCAACGATCGGGCACAAGCGGCTCGCCTCGCTGACCCCGGCCGACATCCGGGCCGTGGCACAGGCGCAGTACGACGCCGGCCTCAAGACGTCCACGGCCGACGCGACGCACCGCGCCCTGATGACGGCGCTCAACCGGGCGATCAAGGAGGGCATGACCGTGCCGCTCCAGGTCATGAAGGTCGATCGCCCCGGCGCAGGGGAGTCCGACCGCATGGACGTCCCGCTCGACCACGCGCTCGCCTGCCTCGCCGTCGCCAGCGACCTCCCGCACGGCATCCGGTGGGCCCTCACGTTGCTCTACGGCGTGCGACAGGGCGAGGCGCTGGGGCTCGTGGAGTTCGACCCCATCACGGGCGAGCGGTGCATCGACTTCGACACGGGCGCGATTCATCTGGCGTGGCAGTTGCAGACGCTCAAGTACAAGGTCAAGGGCGACCCGTCGCAGGGCTTCGAGGTCCCGCGCGACCATGTCTCGGTCCACCTCGACGGCGCCTTCCACCTCGTGCGCCCGAAGTCGAAGGCTGGCATCCGCGTGCTGCCGATGCCCGACCCGATCGCCGACGCCCTCAAGCGGTGGATGGACGTGCGTCCCGAGGCGCCACACGGCCTGATCTTCCCGCGCTCCGATGGCAAGCCCGCCCGCGACAAGGCCGACCGCGAGGAGTGGTGGGCGATCCAATGCACGGCGGGCGTCGGGCATCCGGGCGGACGGTGGTGGCATGTCCACGAGTGCCGCAACCTCGCCGCCACTCAGCTCGACGAGGTCGGCGCCTCGGAGAACGTCATCACGTCGATGCTCGGGCACGCCTCGATCCTCACGAGTCGCGGGTACATGACCGCGCACCTCGACGCCAAGCGGGCGGCCGTCGAGCAGGTGGCGGCGCGGCTGGGGCTGACTGCCGCGCCCTAGGCTCCCCGTGACCTACGTGCGCGAGGACGAGGGCCGGGCCGTGTCCCAGTGGGTGACGGTCGACCAGGTGCGCCGGGCTTGATACGGGTTGATACTTCGCGCAACCACCAAGAACACAAGAACCGCCCCGCCTGCCGAAGCAAGCGGGGCGGTTCGTTGTGGGGTGGTTGTCAGAGGTTGCGGATGGCGACCGTGAAGGTTCGGTCGTCGGTGCGCCCCTCGGTTGTGGTGATCCGGTTGGTGATCTCGTAGCTCTGGCCGACCGTGCCGCCCGAGAGCCAGATCGTCGCGGTCGTGTCGTCGTGGGACTCGGACTCGCTCGTGATCCCGTCCGGCACCAACCAGGTCGACGTCTCGATCGTGTCGCCCTCGGGAAGCCACTTGGACCAGTCGCGGCGGTAGTCCAGTTCGGCGTCGGGGTCCTTGGTGAACATGGCGATCAGGGCGTGACGTCGAGGAACTCCACGTCGAACGCGGGGACGTTGACGGTGTTCCCTGCGGTGAGCGTCTGGCTGGTGCAGGTCGTGACGTGCAGCAACTCGGTGCCGTCGCACAGGGCGATGTGCTGGGCGTTGCCCGAGGCGTCGACCGGCACAGCGTTCTGTGCGGCCACGATCACCTTGCGGCCCGAGACGTCGCCGTTGGCCTTGGTGAAGTCGCTGCTGTCGACCGTGACGTCGGCGAGTTTGTAGGTGGTGATCGCCTCGGTGCGGTTGGTCGGCTGGTTGGAGCAGACGGTGAGGATCGTCGCGGAGGCGACCTTGTCGAGCGCGGCGTCGAGGACGCTGTCGGAGGTGTACTTGGCCATGTCGGCTCCTTCTAGGTGGTGGTGATGCGGTGGTCGTGCCGGGTGGCGGTGGTGCGGGACTCGGGGCGGGTCACGGCCAGTCGGGGGTCGGCGCGGGTCAATGCCGTCCGCTCGGGGGGTGTGTTGACGGCTGTGCGGGGGAAGGTGACGCCGTCGCTGATGTGGGCGTGCAGCGAGCGCAGGACTGCGAGCGCGTGAACCTGTGACAGTTCGAGCAGGTCGCCGACGTGCCCGTGCAGGCTGTCGGCGACGACCAGCGCGTGCCCCTGGGTGAGGGTGACGGTTTCGGCGGTGACTCCGTGGCTCGAGTCGTCCACGACGAGGTCGGTCGACGTCCACGGGGTCGGTTCGGTGGCGGTGTGGGCGTGGCTGCTGTCGTCGGCGACCAGTTCGTGCGCCTGCGTGAGGGCGACGGCCTCGGTGGTGTGTCCGTGGCGAGCGTCGGCGACGGCGAGGAATGCCCCGCCTGCCAGCGTGACGGCCTCGGTGGTGTGCGCGTGCTCGGTCCCGGCGACGACGATCTCGTGCGCCTGGGTGAGCGTGACCGGGGTGGACTCGTGGCTGTTGCTGGTGTCGGCGACGACGAGGGTGTGGACCTGCGTCACGTCGAGGTCGCCGGCGGTGTGGGCGTGGAAGGTGTCGGCGACCCCGGCCAGCGCGTGCCCCTGCGTCAGTGCGGGGGATTCGGCGCCGTGACCGTGTGCCGTGCCCGCGACTCCGGTGAGCGTGTGCGCCTGCGTGAGTGCAGGCTGGTCGGCCCGGTGGTCGTGAGCAGAGTCGGCGGCGACCAGGACGTGCTGCTGGGTCAGGGTCAGCGTCTCGGACTCGTGGCCGTGGCGTGCATCGGCAGCACCGGAGAGCTCGTGGCCCTGGGTCAGCGCGAGGTTGTCGACGACGTGGGCGTTGCTGGTGTCGAGCGCCGAGAGGGTGTGGGCCTGCGTGAGGGTCGCCGTGTCGGTGCTGTGAGCGTGACGGGCGTCGGCGACCACGAGGGCGTGCGTCTGGGTGAGTGCGACGGCGTCTGCGGCGTGAGCGTGCCGGGCGTCTGCGGCGGCCAGTGCGTGCGTCTGCGTGAGGGTCGCGCTGTCGGTCGTGTGGGCGTGGCGGGCGTCTGCTGGTGCGAGGTCGATGGCGGCGACGACATAGGTGATGGAGACCCGGCCAGGAGCCCCATTGCCACCGTAGGCGCCACCCGACGAGCCCTGGTTGCCTCGACCGCCGCCACCGCCGCCACCGGGCGAAAGGCCGTTCTTGCCGACGGCCTCGGGCATGAGGCCAGTTCCACCTGCGCCACCCGCGCCACCATTGGTCCCACCGCCCGCGCCACCGGCAGCACCGACCGTTCCGATGCCGCCGCCAGCGGTTCCACCGGCAGAGCCGCTAAAGCCCGTGCCGCCGTTTCCGCCGTTGCCGCCAGCACCCCCGGTCTGGTAGTTGCCCGAGGACGCAGCGCCCTTGCCGCCATAGGCACGGACGTACCCGGACGTTCCCCACATCACCGTCGTGAGGCCACCGTCATCCGCCGCAGCGTTACCGACGTTGTACGCGGTCCCGGCGCCACCGGCCCCGACGACGATGTCGTAGGTGCGACCGGCGACGACGCTAAGCGTGCCCGTGCGGCACTCGCCACCGCCACCGCCGCCACCGCCAGAGCCGAGCGCCTGCCCACCGTGACCACCGCCGCCACCACCCCAGGCCTCGAACTGGATGGATGTGACGCCAGCAGGGCAGACCCACGAGTAGGTCCCCGGCAAAGTGTAGGAATCAGTGGGCACGGGTCACCTCTCGCGGGGTCACGGGGTTGCGGGGTGGTGCGCCTCGATCCAGCGCGCGATCTCGACGTTCAGCGGACGTTGCAGCGGCAGGCTGTGGCTGTACGCGCCCACCAACCGCGACTCGGTCTGCGGGCGGGCGGTGACGAACGCCTCGACGGTCGCCGGCGGCACCAGTCCGTCGTCGGACGAGTACCAGATCTTGATGGGCAGATCCTCGGGCAGTTCGTCGGCGAACTCGATCGGGTTGTGTCCGTCCCAGTCGCCGGTCGCGCCGTTGGGGTAGAGCGCGTCCATCTCCGGCCAGCGCCCGGTCAGCCAGGGGTTCGCACGGGCGTTGCTCAGGTTGGTCAGCGGGATCAGCAGCGCCACGCACGCGACCCGCTCGGGATGCCGGAGCGCGTAGTTCAGGACCGAGCAGCCGCCCATCGACACACCGACCAGCGCAACCGGCTCAGAGGCCCCGTAGCTGTTGACGAGCAGGTTGACGGCTGCGTCGATGCGGTCGACCACGGCATCCGAGCCCCACGTCTGCCCGCCGAGGTCCCCGACGTGGACGGTCGCACGGCGGGCCAGCCAATCGAAGAACTCGCGCCCCGCGTGCGAAGCCGAATCGGCGAGGTCGCCAGAGCCGTGGGCAAACACGATCCCGCGGGGCTGGGTGCGGAGATCGGTCAAGGTCGTTCCCCAGATGATGTCGGCCTCTCCGGGCCAGTAACGCCCGACCGCGGCGCGCTTGCGGATCATCGGGTCGTCACGGAGGTGTACATGACCTGATTGCCGCCGCTGGCGCCGGCTGCCCAGGTTCCGGCAGCCACGCCGCCTGTGTAGAACGCGAACACGTAGGTCGCGCCCTCCTCGAGCACCTTGCGCCGCCGCACTGCCGTGGGTGGTCCGTCGGTAGTGAGGGGGGAGCGGACTGTCACGGTCTGCTCGGTGACGACCGTGCCGCCGTTCTTCTGGGACACCATCATGTGAACGACGCCGGTGTTGGCGACCGAGTGGAACGACTTCGGGATGAACCACTCGATGTCGACCGGCCGCCCCTGCCCGGTGACGGACAGCAGCAGGTTCGACCAGTGCAGCAGGCTCGGTGAAACCTGCGTGCCCGTGGCTCCGGCGGCGTACTCGGCGTAGGCGCGTTCGGTGCCCGGCACGTGTCCCTCGGTTGCGTCGATCACGACCGGCTCCCACACCTCGGCGAGCGCGGCGCTGGTCAGTGGCCCGTGCTCGACGCTGTAGGCCAGTGCCTCGTCTGCGGTGTCGAGCTCGACCGCCGCGAGGGCTTGATCCAGCAGCGTCCGCATCTGGTCGAGGTAGGCGTTCGCCACTTCGGCCGGCGGGTCAGCGGTGGCGATCGCGTCAGCGAGGTCCAGGTTCCCCGTGAGCGCGAAGTTCTTGCACTTCCACGACCGGCGCTCGTTGTTCCCGTCCATGTACGAGGCGCGGATCGTGTAGCGCAGAGACGAGGGGTCGGCCAGGTTGGTGCCCGCGGAACCTGTCGCGATCAGGCTGATCGAGAACGCGGTGTCCGTCAGTTCGATCTTGGCAGGACCCGCTAGGCGCACCTCGTTGCTGTCGAGGTCGACGAGGGCGGCATTCTTCGGCAGGTTCGTCTCGACGGTGACCTTGAGCGACCTCGGGACCTCTCCAAGGATGTTCGTGAAGTCACCAGTCAGGGTGTACGAGGTGGTCACGGGTGCTCCTTGGGGTAGCCGCGCAGGACGTGGGTGAGCAGGTAGGCGAATCCGGCGGTGAACGCAGCGGCGAACACGCGGGGCGGCAGGTGGCGACGAGTCAGCGCGCAGATGGTGGCGCGGTGCCGTCGGTGCTGGCCGTAGTTGACGACGATGGCCGCGACGAGCAGCACGACGCCGGGCATGGGGCTACTCGGCGGAACCGTTGCGGACGCCGAAAGTCGCACCGAACGCGGCGACCCCGGCAGCGATGGCAGTCCAGAGCTCGCCCTGGGTCAGCGAGTCGTCGGCGTACCCGACAGCGATGCCACCAGTGAGCGCGACGGCAGCGGCGACGAGGGCCTTGGCGATGGGCTTGACGTGCTTCATGGGGTGCCTCCTAAGGCCAGAGCAGGACGTCGATGGCCGGGTGATCCGAGCCGATGTCGACGGTTGAGAAGCGGACGGGAATCCAGCGGGGAACGGCGACGTGCAGGACGCCGGCCGAGTAGACGCGCTTGCCGAGAAGTCGCGCGGCCCAGCGGTGACCGATGTTCAGGTCACCGCAGTCGATGCGAGCGGGCACGGCAACGAACCGGCGCAGGTAGGCAGCGCGGGCCTTGGGTGCGCGCTTCGGGGGAGCGTGGCCGATCTTGATGCGGCAGGCCCAAGCGTTCGGGGTGCGCGGGTCGAACAGGAAGATGGCGGCGAGGATGGGGCGACGACGAATCCCGCCGCCTTCCCTGGTGCGCGCCGTGCCCTCGTGCAGCGACGGGTGTGACATCTGGACGCGGCCACGACGAGCAGCCATCCCGAGCGCAGAGTCGGGCGAGCCGATGGGGCCACGCTGGAACGTCAGCCACGACTCGCTGCCCGCTGCCTTGGCGTCAACGTCGGCCAGTTCGCACGCGGCGATGGCGTGCGGGCGACCGAACTTGCCGGGGGTCTCCAGCGCGCGGTCGTAGTTGCGTCGGGAGCGTTCGGCCGCGAACGTCACCGACCCGAGGTTGGCGACTCGGAGCACGGCAGGACGCGGGCGGTCGAAGCCACGCGCGCGACGGTCGGCCAGCCACTTCGCGCGGCTCACGTCAGTCCTCGTCGAGCTCGGCGAGGATCTTGCGGTCGTTCTCGTCGAGCGCCTGCACGCCCTTGGTGACGACGAGCCGCAGCACCTTGCGGGTGGTGTCGAGGCGCTTCTTGATCTCGACCGTCTCCTGCCGCGACTGGGCAGAGAGGGCGTCGATGCGCTTGATGATGTCGTCGGCAGCAGCCATGTCGATGTCCTCCCAGACGTGAACGGGGATCGGGTTGAGTCGGGGGCCGTCGTCGGGTCCGTTGTTCGCCAGCCCGTTGCGACCGGCGCGGTAGGCGGTGACCTGGCGTGCGGCAGACGGGGCGAGGTCGGGGTGGTCGACCACGACGGCGTGGATGTGGTGCGGCCAGTTGCCCTGCGAGGGGTTGCGGTGCCACGCGGCGAACCCGGCCTGACGCAGCGCCTTGATGCACCTGTCGTGTCCGCACCACGACAGGTCGACGGCGCCCCCTCGGTCGTGCGTCCCAGCGGACTGCGCGACGGTGGACTGGTAGGAGCCCTGCGTAACGGTGAACTGGTGGCCGCCGATCTTCTCGGCCCGCTCCAGTGCGGCAATCGTCAGCGCGTCAACGTTGGTGCGTCCGCGCCACAGTGGGCGAGCGAGACGAGGGTCAGACACGTCAGCCTCCTAGGGCGGTGTCGATCCCGAGACGCACGGCCTTGTCGCAGGCGCAGCAGTCACACGGGAGGTAGGTGTGGTCGTGGCCGCAGAGGGCGCACGGAAGGTCACGGGGGAGCGGCGGCAGGAAGCCGCTCATGTCACAGCTCCGAGCCGTCGATGGGCGGGGCGTCGATGGCCGGGTCGTTCTGGCTGGCGACCGCAGCAACGGCCTTCCATGCGGCGACCGCTTCTGCCTTGGCTGCCACGCGCTCGATGACCTGGCCCTCGAGCGTGTCGACTCGGGTCTCCAGCGACTCGATGCGCTCGTCCTGATGCCGCTGCGAGGAAAGCAGGTCGGCGATGTGGGTGACGGCCTTCTCGACGGTCTCCATGCGCTGCCCGATACCAGGGAGCGCGGGGGCCAGTTCGCGGCCGGTGATCGAGTCGGTGATCGCCTCGCGCCCAATCAGCGCGTCAGAGATCGCGGTGGCCTTGCGACGGGTGCTGCGGATACGGGGGCGGACCCAGCGCAACCACGCGAAGATCAGGCCGGCGAGCGTGCAGATGCCGATGCAGAGGCCAACGATCTCGTTGGTGCGGTCGAGGCTCATGCGGCCGTCACCCCGGGGCGGATGGGCAACTCGTACTCGCTCACGGCATTCCTCCGATGATTCGGGTGTTCTTGACCGGCGGCCACTGGCGCGGCGCCGAGGACATGGCGCGGGCGTCGTCACGGGGGTAGAGGCGAACAGCAGGCGCAGGCGGGGCGGTCGACCACGTCCCGGGCACGACCTCGATCTCGACCTGGTCAAGCAGGGTGCGCAGGTAGATCAGCGGGTTGCCGGGCGCCGAGGTCTCCGCGCCGTAGGCGTGCTGTGCGGCCGTCGAGACCAGCGACAGGGCCGAAGCAGCGACGAACGAGGTCAGTGTCGCTCCGCCGGCCGAGTAGACCGTCACCTGCACGTCGTCGTCGATCTCTGGATGGGACACGAGCACGCGGAACCACTCGTTGCGCGGCGCCGGGATGAGGTTGCTTCCACCGGCCCGCAGATACGGGATGGCGCCGGCGAACTGGACGCTGAGGGAGGCACCCGCGCCGCCCGGGAGTTCGGTCAAGGGGAGGTTGATGCCATCGGAGCCGGCGCCGAACACCGGCGAGTAGTCGTCCTGGAGGTAGTGCCACGACTCGGTGCGCGTGATCCGCGAGTGATACTTCGGGATCAGTGCCGCGAGCTGGTCGAGCAGCGCGCCCTCGTCCCCACCGACGCCCGCGAGGAGGGCGTCGTACAGATCCTGCTTGGTGTACCCGAGTCCGCTGTAGAGGTCGCCGTAGATCTCCCAGAAGTCGTCCATCGCGACTTCGGCGGTCATTCCGGGCGGTGGCGGCCCGAGCGGCGGGACGTCGACAGCCAGGCGTGCGCCGCGGAACGTCGGCGAAGGGTTGTCGTAGGTCGCGACCAGTCCGCCCCCGGCGGGGTTGGACAGGAATTGCGCCTCGCCGGCGTCGGCGGTGGTGATGTCGTCGTAGATCGTGTTGGAGACGGTGATGGGCGACCCGTTGGCGCCTCCCTCGAAGGCCTCGGCATTGAGTCCGATCGACAGGGGCATGGTCAGTAGTCCTCGGCCGAGGGCCACATGATGCGGCCACCCTTGAGGGTCGTCTCGTTGGCCACCCAGACCGCGACCCACAGCACCGACCCGCGGTCGGTGTTGTTGACGTAGGTGACGAACGGGAAGGAGGCGTCGTCCTCGAAGCGGCCGGTTAGCAGCGAGGCGCCCTCGGACTTCCGGCCGGGTGAGTAGCCGCACGGGTCCTCGTCGGACCCCGCCACATAGAGCATCGTGTACCTGCGGTCGAGGCGGTTGTGCATCGCTTCGCTCGTCCAGCGCTTCGACCCGGGCTTGGTGAGCGGTGCGTTCGTGACCGTCCGCAGCATCTTCTTGGTGACGCGACGGCCGAACACGGCGACGACGAACTCGCGCGCCGGTGCCAACTCCAGTCGCAGCCGCTCGATAGTGCCGGCCTGCTTCGCCACGACGGGGAAGATGTTCCACCCCTCGTCGAGCTTGATGGGCGCGATGACTCCGCCGACCTCGTCGAAGGTGTTCTCCCGCTCGAGGCGGGCCGCCCGGTGTTGGCGCTGGAATGAGCGGTGGACGGTGTCGCGGTTCTCTCGGTCGCGCTGGATGGCCGACCAGACAGGCAGGGTGTCGCCCGGTCGGGTGTCGACCGCGAGGGTGACGGTGCGCCCCTGGTTGGTGACCGACACGCCCGCGACGTGGACGACGATCCCACCGGCGAACAGGGGCAGCGACAGGTTCATCCCGGGCCGGATGTCGCGGTCACGCAGGATCGAGGTGATCGGGGCTCCCGGGGTGTGGTCGCCGGCCACGATCGCGCCCGTGTTGAGCTCGATCGTGCCGCGCCACGCGGGCGCAGTCACGAGCTCGCGGCGCGCCCACCGGCGGATCTGCTGTCGAGTGAAGCCTGCGCCCATTGCGATCGTGCGGTCCACCAGCGGCACGCTGGGGTCGTAGTCGGGGTTCTCCGCGATGACCGAGCCGTTCGCGGAGTAGCGGTAGGCCACGACCTCGTCGGTGGTGGCGGCCGGCATGACCCGGATGTCGCGCAGGTTGTAGCCGGTCGCCGAGAGGTCGAACAGCGCTGCCCACGTCTGCGGGTTCATGTTGCCGTTGACGGGCTTGATCTTCGCGTCCCGCTTGAGCTCGATGATGGCCCGCGCCATGTCGGTGTCGTAGTTGTAGCCGTCGGCCGCGTCGAGGTAGCCGGCCGTCCGCAGGCGCCAGCCCATGACCGTGACGCCGTCGCCGGTGTCGGTGTCGGCGTCGGTCGTGCCCGGCCCGAAGTTCGACTTGTCGTTCATCGGGTAGCGCGGCGGCGGGGACTGGGTGAGACCCGGATAGGCGCCGAACTTCACGACCATGCCGTCCGGCGCGACGCCGGAGGCGAACACGCGGTTGGGTTCCTCGGCCAGGTCGGAGCGCAGGCTGCCCTTCACGCGGGCGTCGTCGAGGTAGACGGTGCCGTGGATCGTCTCGGTGTCGCGCAGGGTCGTGTGGAACACGCCGTTGTCGTCCGGCATCACGGTCCACTGCTCGCCGTCGACCGTGGTCATCTTCGACAGCAGCTCGTTGATGTAGTCGAGCATCCCGCCGCCGCCCCAGCGGATGAGCTTGATGCCGGTCGTGACTCCAGTGTTCGGCTCATGGCGAATGCCGCGCAGTTGGCGCATGGCGTGAGCAACGAGGGTGCCAGCGTCGACCCGCTTCTGGATCAGTTGCATCTGGCGGTCCTGGAGCGCGGCGCGGCCGGTGGCCGAACCTCCGCACTCGACACGCAGGTCGCCGCCGGAGACGTCGAACGCGATGACGATGCCGCGGTAGTCGGTCTTGACGACCGCATTGGTGGCCGGGTCGACGCGCTGGATCAGGACCCGGGCGCCCTTCTTGAGCCACGAGAGCTCGCCGACTCCGGGCGTCTCAAACGGGACGACCGCCTGCGGCAGCACGAGGGTCGCGGAGCCGTAGCCGAGTGGCTGCACCCACTGAAAGTCAGGCGGCGGGGTGGGGATGCCGCGCCAGTAGGTCACGTCTTGGCCGCCGACGACGATGCGGTCGCGGTGCGCCGGCGCGTCGACCACGTAGGGCTCGAGTACCGGCTGAGTCCCGGAGATGGTCGGCGCCGGGTAGGCCTGCGCCACGACGCGTGCCGCGGGCAGCGCGGCCGGGGGAGTGGTCACCGCCGGAGTCCAGCGGGCCTCGCCGATGTTGTCGCGCACCCACGCGCCGGCGCGGTTGACCTGCTCGCCCGACGCCTGGACTGCCCCGAAGGCAGCGACCGGCGGGGCGATCGAGCCTGCGATGCGGACGGTGGACGTCATGCCCGCCCCCTCACGCGGCCGGCATCGTCAAGGTCGACGCCGACACAAGGCCGATGGACTGCCCCGACGAAACGCTGGTCGTGTCGAGGATGAAGTCCGAGCCGGCGGTGCCACAGGTGCCGTCCAGGACCGCGTTGCCGGCGGAGTCCTCGAGTCGCGCCCACCCGGCCGTGCCGGTTGCAGCAGCCGTGGCGGTGATCGACGGCGAGACCGACAGCGTGATGACGCCAGCCGCCGACGCCCCGAACGCGGGGTCGTTGAGGGTGAACGTCACCAGTAGCGTGCCGGTCGCGGTCGTGTTCGCGTTCGCGGGCTGCGTCCCGGAGTAGACCTTGAGGCGGCCGGCACCGGTGCCGCCGTCGACCTTGGCCGCGAGCGCGTCCATCATGGCGTTGCGGGTCGCCGTGGCGATGCGGACGGCCATCAGGGAGCCTCCTCGGGGACGATCGACGTGGCGAACCTGACGGTCACCCGCACCAGCGGGCCGGGGCCTGCGCCCGTGACCTCGAGCGGGGAGTCCAGCGGCCCGGAGTCCCACAGCGTCACGCCGTCGAACAGCGCCCAGTGGGTTGCCTCGTCCGACCATGCATCCGTCGGCGCCGGGAAAGACACCCAGCCGGTCGACTTCTCGCCGCTGGCTGCGGCGTTCCAGTCGCTGTCGTCGACGGTGACGCGGGCGTAGCCGCCTGTCGGGTCGAGCTCGGTGCCGCCGTCGCGGGGGTCGCCGTAGAAGAGGGCGAGGTCGTGGTCGCCGGGGCAGTGTGCTGCGCGGGTCGTGCCGTAGGCGGCGTCGAGCATCGCGTTCATCGCGGCGATGTCCATCAGGACTCCTCGTCAGCAGGTAGCGGAGGGTTGACCGGGATCTGGACCGTGCCGATCGCCATGCTCGCGACTGCGAGGCCGTGGTCCACGACGCCCCACCAGACTGTCGTCGCGTCGGCGGGGTAGGTGCCGAGCTCGACGTCGTCGACGGTGATGGTGACGGTGTAGGAGAACTGGCCGAACGCGGCCTCCAGTGCGGCCTTGCGGGCCTTGAGTTGGGCGGTGTCGTCGGCGGCGACGTGGACGATCAGCGGGACCGTCGCGCCGTCGGCGACTGACCCCAGCAGCAGCCGGCCGGGAATCCACTGGGAGTCCGGGGCGTAGAGGAGCCGCATGTTGAAGTTCGGCTCCGCCAGCCCGTCCTCGGGGTACGTGTAGGGGCTGTCGTCGAACGGGTTGTTGGTCAGCACCAGGTCGTCCAGGCCGAGGCTGGAACGGTCGACGGTGAGGCTCGACGAGATCATCAGTAGCCCCCGATGGCGGCGCGGCGGCCGCGGTTGGTGAGGTCGTCCATGAGCTGGCTGGTGGACGTGCCCTGGACGTTGACCTTGTCGACGTAGATGCCGCCGCCGCCGGCCTTGGCTCGGGCGCCGTCGCGGAACGGGTTGAACACCGACTCGCGCCAGCCGCCGCCGACGCCTGTCGAGGCCTTCTGGCCGGTCAGGTCCTCCATCAGCGTCTTGAGCGCGGACGCGTCGTCGCGGGCCTTGCTGAGGGTGAGGGCCGAGAAGATCAGCCGGAAGTCCTTGCGAGTGAGGCCGTCGACGTCGCCGAGGATGTCCCGCACGCCCTTCCGGGTCCTTTCCGACTCCGGGTCGAACAGCAGCTTGACCTTCGCGTCGGGGATCTTGGCGAAGGCGGCACCGACGTCGTAGGTCTGGTCGTTGGGATCCCCCGACAGCAGGCTCTCGACTCGCTGGCGGCGCTTGGCCTCCGCGTCGATGACGTCCAGCCCCTCGCGCAGGTCCTTGAGGCCGCCGCGGATGTTGTTGATCTTGTTCGAGAACGGGTTGATGTTGTCTGCCAGGTCGGCCCAGAAGCCGGGCTCGGCGGCGTCCTCGATCTTCCGCAGCGACTCCTGGACGTAGTCGGACTCCGAGCCGACGCGGTAGAGCTCCTGGGCGAAGGTGTCGAGGTCGATGCCGAGGTCGTCGGCGTACCGTCCGAACTCGCGATCGAGGCCGGACCGGAGCTTGTCGAAGCCCTCGGTCGCGTCGATGTCGCCGAAGAGCGCCGAGGTGTTGCTCATGTTCTCCTTGAACAGGAGCAACGAGGCGGCGCCGGTGACGAGCGCGGCGGGTGAGCCCCATCCGCCGCCGTTGCTCTTGCGGGGGTTGCGGGGATCGCCGGCCGGCAGGCCGCCGCCGACCACCGAGACGAACAGCGGATTGGCGGGCGTGGAGCCGCGGGCGCCGAGGAGCTTCCCGGCCGTGCCGGCGGCCACCTTGCCGCCCTTGAGCTTGGAGCCGATCGCGAGAGCCGCGCCGCCGCCGACCAGGAGCTCCTTGGCCCAGTCCGGCATGTCGTTGAAGGCGCCGACGACGTCCTTGGCGTAGGGCGCGGCGTCCTTGAGGAATCCGCCGATGCTCTCGACGGCCGAGGCGACCGCGGGCAGCACCTCGTCCGCCACGGGCTTCATGTCGTCCGCGAAGCCGCGAAGTGCGGGGGCGCCCTTGTCGGTGAACCAGTCGGCGAACTTCTGGAACGCCGGCACACCTTCCTCGAGCAGGAAGTCCGCGGCGTCCGCCATGATCGGCAGGAGCGCGGTCCCGATCTCGGTCTTGGTGTCCTCGAGGGAGGCCTTGAGGCGCTGCTGCTTGCCGGACAGCGTGTCGGCCTCGCGGGCGAAGTTCCCGTGCGCGTCCTTGGTCTGCTTCACGATCAGCGACAGGGTCGCGGCCTGCTGCGCCTGCGAGGACAGGGCGCCGTCGACCTTCTCGAAGCCCAGCGCAGCGGCCTCGGCGTCGATCTTCGCCTGGTTCAGCGAAACGCCGTAGCGCTCGATCGGGTCACGCTCGCCCTTGAGGGCCGACGACAGGGCCTCGACAGCCTCGCGGGTGTCGCCTCCGTACATCGAGGACAGGTCGGCGCCGAGTTTGATCAGCTTGTTCGTCTTGGGCGCCAGGCGATCCATCGCCGTGCCGCCGTTCTTGAGCTGCGACCCGATCAGGGTTCCGAGCTCGTTGAACTCGTTGCGGGTCAGGCCGACGTCCATCGCCGCGGCCTTGCCCCAGGCATGCATCTGGTCGGCCGAGTCCTTGAACACGGTGTCGACGGCGCCGATGGACTGTTCGAGGTCGGCGGCCAGATCGACGGCGTCCATGCCGTACTTGAACGCCCCGACGGCGCCGACTGCGAGCGCGGCGCCGATCGCGATGGACGCGCGCTTCGCGGCCTTCCCGAGCGACGACGTCATCGACTTTCCGGCCTTGTCGCCGAAGTCGCGTCCGGCCTTGTCGCCCGCGTCGCCCAGTGGTCGGCCGAGCCCGTTCTCCAACTTCCCCTTGAGCCCGTCAAACGACGGGATGATGGGCATCGCGGCGGCACCGATTTCGCGCACGGGATCACCTCCGCTTCGAGAACATGTTCAGGGCGTCGTCGACCGACTGCGCCTTCTGTCGTGCCTTCTCCCTGGCCTCTGCCTCGCGTAGCGCGCGATAGAGCGGGGCGTCCGGTGGCAGGTTTGTGACGAGCACCCAGAGCCGCCGAGGAGAGAGGGTCCCGCGGTAGAAGTCCGCGAGGTCGATCCCGAGGGGGATCAGGGATGCTTCGATGGCGTCCTCGTAGTCCTCAAGCAGGTCTACGAGGACCCTCAGTTTCCCGCGTCGCCGTAGCCCATGTGCTTGGCGATGTCGCCGGCGAAGATCGTCAACTGCTCCTCGTCGGGGTCGATCTCGAGGAGCGCCTCGAACTGCTCTTCGTCGAGGAACACCTCGGCCAGGACGAGGGATTGGGACTTGTAGCCAGCCCGCAGTTCGTCGCTGATGCGCTTGAGGTGCGACAGGTGCCGGCGGGTGGGGAGGGTCCACGTTCGACCGAGGGCCTCGAAGGTCGTGGTCTCGGCAGTGGTCTCGTTCTCCAGGGCGGACATGGGGTCTCCTTGGTGCGGAAGGGGTGCGGATCGGTGCGGACGTGGTGCGGTCGCCACGGGGCCAACCTCCGCACCAGGGGGTGGCCCCGTGGCGGGTCTCAGGACTCGTCTTCCTTGGGGCCGAGGTAGTACTCGAACAGCTCGTCGTTGGCGGTGGGGACGATCAGCAGCGACACCGTGTAGAGCGACTCGTCGTTGTCCGCGGAGCGGGTGACCGAGTCGATGGTGGCGTAGTTGCTGGTGATCCGTCGCTCGACGTGGGTGCCGTTCTCGCGGTGGAAGGCGGCCTTGTAGCGCTTGGTGAAGTCGCGGCGCTTGAGGGTGCCGGAGATGGCGGTCCCGCTGTCGGTGACGTCGTCGGTGTTGTAAAGGATGCCGAGCGTGACGAGGGTCGTCTCCTTCGCGGTGAAGGTGATGACCTCCTTTGCGTTCTTGAACGTCGTCGAGTAGACGCCGAACCCGGCCGCGGAGTGGTCGGTCGTGTCGACCGTCTCCTCGCCGTTGTCGAACGGGCTGTCGGAGTCGAGCGCGCCGACCGGGTCCCACTCGTCGGTGACCGACGGCGGGTTGTTGAGGGTGAAGTCACCGGCCGCGGACGGGACGGTCGCGTCGACGTCGCCGAGGAGAACGGCGTACTTCGACCAGACCGGCGCGTTCGCGGCGGGGTCGCCATAGAAGGGCTTGGTGGCCATGTTGGCTCCTCAGCGTGAGAGGGGTGGGTGGTGTGGTGCGGAGGGGATCAGGGGGCGACCAGCACGGCGTTGACCGTGAAGGTGCAGAACGGCAGGCCCGTGTCGGGGTCGGTGCCGGCGAGACGGCCGGCGCCGCGGTCGACCCGCTGGACGAGGCCGGACGAGTGCCCGATGAGCCGGGCCCGGAGGCCGCCGGCGACGTGGGAGGCGGTTGAGACCTCGCCCAGCGGCGCCCACACAGTGAGCCGCAGCGCGACGTCCTCCCGGTTGTCGGCGTCGCTCGGCGTGCCGTCCCAGGCGTACTGGATGTGAACGTGGTCGAGAGTCGACGTCGACGGGTGCTGCACGCCCGACGTGTGGCCCTCTGGCAGGTTGTCGGCGTCGTCGGCCATGAAGTCGCGGATGGCTTCGAGCGGATTCGCCACAGCAGCCTCCTCGGCTTGGCCTACGGTGTCTGGATGGCTACGGGGTTCGTGGAGTGGGTCAAGGGGTGGCACTGGGTGAGCCTCGTGCTCGTCGGCGCGATGGCCCTCGGGCTCGCGCTCTGGGCCGGCACGCTGCTATTCGGCAAGGAGCCCGCAGACATCCCGCGCATCGAACGCCACATCGAGGCTGAGCTCGGCGAGCAGATCGGCGTCGGGTCGGTGTCCGTGGAGTGCCCCAGCGAGATCGAATGGGAGACGGGCGAGGACTTCCGCTGTGTCGCGACCTCGGGGGACGGCTCGCGCGTGATGGTGACCGTCTACATGGAGAACGACGCCGGCGACGTCACTTGGGTCGTTGAGTGACTACTTGCCCTTGACCTCGAGGCCGGCGGCACTGGCCGCCTTCACGAGCACGCCGTGCTTGGCCTCGACGGCGATTCCAGCGGCGTGGGGGATCGCCACGGTCTCGCGCGCCCGGTCGGTGGTCTGGGAGTAGATCTTCACGGGCAGGTCGTACTCGTGCTTGCCGCCGTCGCGGTCGCCGACCTTGATGCCCTGCGCCTCGACGTTCGCCTTCACGTCCTCGGCCAGGCCGCGGATCTCGGCGCGGATGTCGGAGTCCTTGAGGCGCGCAGCGATGGCGGCGTGGTCGAGCTTGACCTTGATCTTCCCGCGGCGGGCCATCAGAGCGCCCCCGCGCGCTTTACGCGAACACAGGCGCCCGGCTGCCATCCCGTGAAGGGATTGGCGCCGGCGCCGGCGTAGATCTCGGGGCGCCCGTCGACCTGCCACACCTCGCCGTCGATGACGATCTCGTCGGCGGCCGTGAGGCTGACAGGCGGGCCGTAGATCTCGAGGCCGACCACGACCCGCGGGGCGGTGGGGTCGGCGGACTCGTTGGCGAACCGCGGGGCGACGGCGCACGGTCCCCAAGACTCGGTCGTCACGGTGCGAGTCGTGTCACCGAGCCCGTCGGTGGCCTCGGTGATTCGACGGACCGTCAGCATCGTGCCGGCCGGGAGGTTCATGCTCACGGCCCGTCGATTCGGTAGCGGTCGCCGACCAGTTGGACGGACACCATGCCGCCGCCCACACCGAGGCGCTTCATCTCGGCCTTGGTCAGGTACAAGTCGCCTGAGGGGTTCGCGAATGAGATGCCCTGGGAGAACGGACCGGCGGACTGCTGCGCCTGGGTGACGCCGTCCATGTCGGCAGGGGCCTGCAGGACGCGCTTCACCATCGCGCAGGCGATGGCCTTGGGCACGATCTCGTCGAGCTCGTTGGCCGCAATCTTCGCGTCGATGCCCTTGACGGTCGATCGGATGATCGCCGAGGCGTCGGCCAGTAGAACGTCGGCGCGTTCCCTCTCGGCCTGCGAGAGGGTGCGCCAGCGGGCCTCGAGGTCCGTGTGGACAGCGAACGGTTCAGCCATGGCGCACCCCCTCTCTACTGGTGGTCGGTCAGGACTCGTCGTCGGCGACGATCGCGGCGACGGGCGTCTTGTTCGCGCCCAGCGAGGTCACGCCGTTGCCGAGGACGTAGGCGTACCGCGCCTTGAACCGCAGGGCGACCATGTCGCGCTCGGCGAGGTTGATCCCGCCGACCGTGGCCTGGTCGAGGAACTTCACCGTGATGTCCTGCCGGATGCCGATCCGGACCCGCGAGCTGTCGACGACGAACGCCAGAGCGGCCTCGGGGTCCCAGGCGCCGTTCCGGTTGAACGTGGTGTCGAACCCGTCGAAGGAGTCGTCGCGGAAGATCGGGTCACCGTTGCCGTTGCGGACGTTGGCGAGGTCGTACCGCAGGCCGAGGCTGGCAATGAAGTTCGACGGGAAGTAGCCGGCCTTGGCCACCGCGCCGGCGGCCTGGCTGATGGCGCCCCACAGGTCGTCCTCGTTCGCCTCGCCGGGCGTGACGGCGAACAGCTGGCTGGCCGAGGTCGCCGCGGGGAGCAGGGCCGCGGAGGTCCACGACGCCGGCTTGTCCGTGCCGAAGAACACGGCCTGGTCGAGCTTCTTGCCGATCGCGGCGCCCGCGAGGGTGGTGATCTCCTCGAGGATGTCCACGGTGGCGTCGTCGACGACGTTCTCGTGGATCGGGACGATCACCGCGATCTCCTCGGCGACGAGGGTCTTGTTGGCCCACGTCACCTGCGAGGTCGGCTTCACGCCGTCGTCCTCGGTGGCGGATTCCGAAACCCAGTCGGCCTCGGGGAGCGTGGCGAGGACCGGCATGTTCTGGGTCTTGGTGCCCATGTTCACGGTCGGGAACGCCGCGAGGGCGCTGGAACCGGCCGCCGCCGCGTCGAGCAGCGTCTGCGAGTACTCCTCCTCGATGAGGGTGGAGACCTCGGCGCGAGAGATGTCAGCCATGGCTGACTCCTTTCTTGAGGACCCGCCGAGGTCTTTCCTCGCGGGAATCTTGGGTCAGCGACCGCCCCGCATCTGGCGGAGGGCAGCTGCGGCGCGCTCCTTGCCAGTGGCCTGGTCGGCATTGCCGGACGAGCCGGACGGGAGGCGCTTCGGGTCGAACTTTGGGCGCTCGGTCTTGGTGGCCCCGAGGTCCGCGAGTAGCTCGTCGGCGTCGGCCTCGAGCTCCTCCTTGGTGGATCCGACGAGGCGCTTGGCCTGCGTCGGGGTGAGCCCCTTCGAGAGCGCGATCTCGGCGCGCAGGCTGGCCATGCGGAGCGAGTCCCGCTCCTGCTCGGCGGCGGCGCGAGCCTCGCGCTCCTTCTCGAGCTCGGACTTGCTGGCCTGCTCGACCTCGTCGAACTTCGAGGCCTTCGTCTTGAGGTCGTCGTAGTCGGCGTACTGCGACTTGACCTTGTTGATGCGCGCCCCGATGAGTCGGTCGAGCTCCTCCTGGGAGGTGATCGCCTTGAACTCGGGGGTCTCGGTGTTCTCGGCCTGCTGGCCGTTCTCCTCGGTCATGAGGGTCGTTCTCCTTGCATCGCCCGGTTGACCGCCCGGCGTCGGCGTAGACCCGCTCAGGTCGAACGGGTGGCTCTCAGAGGTGCGCGTCGATCCACGCCTTGGCGCGCTCGAAGTCGGCGTCCGGGATCGGCTTGCCGTCCGGGCCGAGCTTGCGGCGAGGAGAGACCGTGTAGGGCTTCACGGGGACCGGCTGGCCCTTCCATGCGGGGACCGCGGAGCAGTTGCAGGAGTCGTGGGAGGCGAAGTCGGCGGTGGCCTCGGAGTAGACGGCGCCACGGCCGATGAGCATCCGGCAGAACTTGCACTCACCGACGCCGACGCGCTGCCAGCCGCCGGCGCGCGGGTCGGCGACGGCCGACTCGGCCACGGTGTAGCGGACGTGGTCGGCGATGCGCCGCTGGGTGCCGCCGAAGATCAGCGCCTGGAGACTCGCGTCGTCGGTGGCTTCCCTGAGCGCCCAGCCGATGAGGGCCTGCGCGCCGCGGTCGCTCGGCTCGGTTGGGATCGCAGTGAAGGCGCCACGGACGCCGGCCTTGTCTCGCTGGCCGTCGTACCACTCGGCGGCGAGCGCCCCGCCGAGGGCGCCGTACTCGGTGATGATCGACGGGAGGATGTCGCGCAGCGCCACCTCCGCCGACGCGCCGGCCGCCACCAGCCGCCAGAGCTCGGCGAGGTCGCGGTCGGCGAGACGGATCAGGCTGGCGGTCTCAGGCCGGAGAGTCGCCAAGGTCATTCGTCACGCCTCGGAGCTGCTCAAGAACCCGCGAGCCGGCCCGGCGGCGGACAGCGGACTTCGCGGCGTCGATCTGCTGCTTGGTCCAGCCCGGGATGTCTTCGAGCAAGGTCTCGATCGGGACGCCCGCGGTGTTGAGCTTCACGATCCCGTCGACGACCTGGGCGAACGAGCGGGCCTCGGTATCGCGCCAGACGACCTCGGCGTCCTCGGGGAAGTCGATGCCATTGAGGCGCGCGAGGTGCCGGATCAGCTGCTCGTGAGACTCACCCAGCGACTCGCGCTTCTCCTCGAGCTTGCGCTGGTAGGGCGCCTCGGCCATCGCGATCGCCTCGGCCGACAGGTTGGCCATGGGGGCAAGCAGCGACGGCGGGATCTGCGCGGTCATCGCGACGTGCGACAGCATCTCCTCGAGGATGCGGTTGTACGGCTCCACGGGGGACGCATCGAAGTCGCCGACCTTGACGTCGTCGTCGGCGAACGCGATGAGCCGGGCCGCCGACGCGCGCGCAAGCTCGTTGCTGCTCTCGGGGGCCCAGCCGATCGCGTACTTCTGCTTGAAGGCACCGAAGCGGGAGACCGTGAGGCGGTCGAAGTTCACGACGTTGATGGCCTGCTGCTGGGTGATGAGCGGCTCGACCTCGCCGACCACCAGGTCCTCGGCGTCGCGGGCGTTCACGTACCGCACGACCGGGCAGTAGTCCGATCCGTGCGGCTCCGGATCAGCGACCTGCACGGGCCGGATGGCCGCAGCCCGGACCTTGTCGCCGTCCTTCGAGCGGTTCACCAGGCCCGCGGATCCGAGGCTCATGGAGTAGATCGCCTCGTCGTCGTAGAGGCGGGCCATCCGCTCCGGCTTCTTGCCAGAGCGATCGACCCACGTCTCGAGCGCGTAGACCGGCCAGTCGTCGACGTGCGGGTCGGCGTAGACGGCGAACAGCTGCCGCGGGGTGCGGATGCGGACCTCGTCGCGGAGGCCGATCGCGTAGGAGGTGCCGAACGTGATGCAGGGCCGGTGGATCTCGGCCTGCCGGGCGTCGAGCTTGAAGCGTTGCCACAGGGCCCAGGCCTCGGCGTCGTCGGTCTCGCTGGGGGAGCGCAGGCCCGAGACCGCGAGGGACTGGGCGAACGCGTCGCGCACTAACGAGAGGACGTTCTTGACCGACATGCGGGCGATGTCGACAAGTTCGTCCCCGGCGCCGTCCGGCACCTCGGGGACGCCTAGCTTGCCGCGGACGTAGTCGTTGACGCGCTCGTGGTCGGGGAGCTCAAGGCGGTGTCGGGCCCACAGGTCGCGGGTGATGTCGACAACCTCGTCGGGAGTGAGCATCCGAGCACCTCCCTTAGCTACGCGAACACGGCCTTGCCGCTCGTCGGTTTCTGGTTCGTGGTGGCGCCGTAGTGCGCCAAGGTGAGCGCCACGAGAGGCGCGATGTTCGTGTCGGGGTCCTTGCGATCCCAGCCCCATCCGCCTGCCTGTCCAATGGCTCGCTTCTTCGCTCCAGCGAGCGCCAGCGAGACCGTTTCGTGACCGTCGTGGCTCACGAGTGCCACAGGTGCCGTGGCGGCGGAGTACAGGCCGCCGCAGGCCTTCGACATGTCTCCGGCTGATCCCGCGGAGACCTTGCAGCGGCGGGCCTTGAGGAGCGGGATTAGACGGGCAGCTGGCGAGGCGCCGTCGATGATGATCGGGATCCTTCGACCGGCGCGCTCAGAGAGCCAGTCGGCAGCGGCCTCGTCATCAGTCCATTCGTCGACAGCAAGAAGCTCGAGGTGAGTGGAGTCCGCCTCGCGCCATGCTCCGGCGACCGCGAGAATGCCATCGTGGGATGCGTCGACGCCGATGGCACTCGGTGGGGTGCCGTCCGCCGGTCCGGGAGCAGCCAGCGAGGTCCAGGTGAAGGCGGGGATCACGGCCTGGACCTTCTTGGTCTCGTCCCAGATGCCCAGCACCTCGCGGCGCACGTCCTCGCTGGACATGTTCTCCACCAAGCGCTCGATCGCAGAGCGGTTGACGCGGAACCCGAACGACGGGTTGGCGCGCGACAGGTGCTCCCAGAAGCCTTCTGACTCGAGGTCCAGCGGGGCGTCCATGTCGGCCGAGAACTCGACGAACACGCCCTTGAAGGGCCGCGGCTTCTTCGCCTCCGTAGCCCGACTGCGACGGCGCTTGAACGCGTCGTCCACGCCAAGGCGCGCCTCCTGCGGGCGCGGCGGGGTGCCCATGAAGAACGCCAGCCCCAACTCGGAGACGTTCATCGCAGCGAGCATGTCGGTCAGCGCCGACTCCTTGAGGTTCTGACACTCGTCGTAGACCTGGATGTCGACCTCGGAGAACCCGCGGCCGAACCCCGACGACCGGGCACCGAACAAGATCCGGGAGCCGTTGGCGAAGTGGACGCCGCGGTTGTCGTCGGTGAACACCACAGGGTGCATCGACCGCATCTTCGGCCGGATCGCTGGCCGCTCGACGATGCCCGCGATCTTGGTCAGCGTCTCGCTCGAGGTGCGATCGTGGTGCGACGACCACACGACCGTCGTCCCCGGTCGTGCCAAGCAGATCGCGACGAGGCCAACCATGACGCCCCACGTCTTGCCGGCCTGCCGGGCGATCGACAGCGTCACGCCCATGACGTCGCAACACAGCGACCCGTCGAGACGCAGGCCGAGCGCGAGCTCCCAGATGTCCTGCTGCCAGCGGTCGAGCGTGATCCCCATGCCCGGCAACTCCGGGGCAATGAGCTCGTAGTAGCGGGTGAAGGCGACGTCGTCCGGGATGATGCAGTGCCGGGCGATCTCGACGAGCGGCGCCGGGTTAACTCGAGCGGCGGAAGCGGTCGGCATCGAAGGCCACCACCCGGCCGAGCTCCGGTGCAGAGTCGCCGCCGGATTTGGCGTCGTCGGCGGCCTTCTCGGCTCGCAGCGACACGATCTTGTGCATGAGGCGGTCCGCCTCGATCGACAGGGCCTTCACCTCGGTCCCAGTCAGGGGCCGCTCGTTCTCCCGCAGGTCGCGCTGCGGGTCCATCATGTCCGCGATGATGCGGTAGCGACGCTCCGCCTCAGCTAGCACGTCGCCGGCCTCCATCGCGGAGACCAGGTTCTCCATGTCGGCCATGAGGCCACCTCCCAGTGTTCGCCCGATTGCCGCTCGGCGTCAGCGTCAGTTGCGTCGGGAGTGACGCAAGGTCCAGGGGGCCGGTCAAAAACCGGCTGGCACACACGTAGCC
>JAEYSR010000207.1 GCA_023434535.1 Actinomycetes bacterium | reverse complement strand
GTCTCGGATCGAGTGACCTCAGCGCTTGGCGGGGGCCTTCTTGGCAGGGGCCTTCTTCTTGGCCGGAGCCCGCTTGGCGGGTGCCTTCTTGGCAGGGGCCTTCTTCGCAGGCGCCTTCTTCTTGGCCGGTGCCTTCTTGGCGGGGGCCTTCTTCGCAGGCGCCTTCTTCTTGGCGGGTGCCTTCTTGGCGGGGGCCTTCTTCGCAGGCGCCTTCTTCTTGGCCGGTGCCTTCTTGGCGGGAGCCTTCTTCGCAGGCGCCTTCTTCTTCGCGGGTGCCTTCTTGGCCGGAGCCTTCTTCTTCACTGCCACTGGTGCCTCCTCGGCGGTGTCCTCGGAGAGGATGGTTTGTTGGGTGTCCGTCCGGTCCGACCCGCTGCGACGCCTGCGCGACCGCGAGCCCTGCCCTTCGGACGACCCGGCGCCGACGGCGTCGGTTCCGGGCAGTGCAAGGTCGATTCCTCGACGAGGAGTGTCGAACCCTTGCACGGTGAAGGGGCGAACCTCTCCCATGGCGAGCACCTCTCGGGCGCTCCGGGGAGCAGGGTCACCCATCGACTTGAGGGGGATGTAGCAACGCGCGCCGTCGACCTCGGCGTAGGCGCCGTGGGACGAGAACTCCACGATCGTCGCCTCGACCGTCGAGCCGACCTGGTAGCTCGTCACGAAGTTGAGGAAGACCGGGGGCGTGTTGATCGGCTCGCCGGCCGGACGCTTGCGCTCACGGGGAGCGGCGGGCGGGGCGGGCGGGGTCGAGTCGCTGTCCGCCGATCCGCGTCCACGCCGCCGACGCCGTTGACTCGACGTCGCCGACGACTCCGCCTGCTGCGAGCTCGGAGCATCGTCCTTGGCGCGGGTCGATCGACGTCGACGGGTGCTCTCGGTCGCGGGCGCGTCCGTCGCACCTTCGGACTTCTTCTTCGCGTCACGGAAGGAGCGGCGGCTGACCGCCCCCTTGACCGGGACCCGCGGGACGAAGACCCATCCGACTCCGGGGACCGGCTTGCCGCCCCAGAGTCGGTCGTCCTCGAACAACCACGAGTACGACGCGTGGAACTCCTGGAAGGAGTCGTTGGACAGGATCGTCGCTCCGGTGCGATCCGCGATCTGCAGCACGAACGCGTCGCCGCGTCCGACGGCGCCGGCCGGTGGGGTGAGCAGCTCGCCGGCGATCAGCGCGGCCTCGTACTCGGCGCGCTCGGAGTCGTCGATCCGGTTGGGGAAGGTGGCGTCGACGATGACCACCACGTTGTCGAAGGGGTGTTCCTTGACGAACTCGATCACGGCTTCGTTGAGCTGCGCGAGCGAGGGCGCGGTCCGTCCTTCGGTTGCGATGTTCGACCCGTCGACGACGAGATGAGTTGGTGACATGTCGTTGCTTAGTGAAGCAGCAAAACCGCGCGGAACGGCGCATCCGGCACGAACGAACTCGAGATATCTTCAGCCCGATCGACGACGAAGTACATGCGGTGCGCATATGTCGGTCCCGTGCTCGACGGCGTGGCCGTCCCGACATGTGCAACTCGCAGATGTTGTCGACCCTCCTACGATGGGTCCGTGATCACGGCGGTCCTCTTCGACTTCGGCGGCGTCATCCTGTCCAGCCCCTTCGACGCCTTCGCGGCGTACGAGAAGAGGAACGGACTCCCGACGGACTTCATCCGCAGCGTCAACGCCACCGACCCCGACACGAACGCCTGGGCCAGGTTGGAGCGCAACGAGCTCGACCTCGACGGCTTCGTGGTCGCCTTCGAGGCGGAGGCGGAGGCGTTGGGCCACCGGGTGGACGGCCACGCCGTCCTCGCCTGCCTGCGTGGCGAGATCCGGCCGCGCATGGTCGACGCGCTACGCCGCTGCCACGAGCGCTTCGCGACGGCGCTCCTGACGAACAACTTCGTGACCGGCAACCCGGACTGGTCGAGCGGCGGGAGCTTCGGCCCGATCCTCGAGCACTTCGACGTGGTGGTCGAGTCGTCCCAGGTGGGGGTGCGCAAGCCCGAGCCGCGGTTCTACGAGATCGCTCTCGAGCAGCTGGGCGTGGACGCCGCCGACGCGGTGTTCCTCGACGACCTCGGCGTGAACCTGAAGCCGGCGCGCGCCATGGGCATGACCACGATCAAGGTCGAGGATCCCGACGCGGCGCTCGACGAGCTGGGCGCCCTCCTCGGTCTCCCGCTCTGAGGATCCGTCGCTCCGAGGAGCCGTCGCTCCGAGGGCGTGCGTCAGTGGAAGTCGGAGCGGCTGCGGCGCTCCAGCGGCGCGAACGCCGCGGCCAGGATCATGTTCTGCTCCTGGCTGTGGATCGCGTGGCTGCCGGTCGCCGGTGACGCCTCGTCGGGGCGGCTGATCCGGCGGATCTCGTACGAGTCGCCGTGGGCCTCGTAGAGACGGCCCTTGATCGTGTTCCACGAGCCCATGTTCTCGGGCTCCTCCTGCAGCCAGACGATCTCCGTGCAGTTCGGGTAGCGGCTCAGCTCCTTGGCGACCGCCTCGAACGGCCAGGGGTAGAGCTGCTCGACGCGTGCCACGGCGACGTCCGCCCCGGCCTCGTCCCTCCAGGTCTGGGCCTCGACGCCGACCTTGCCGGACGCCAGCACGAGGCGTCGCACCTTCGCGGCGTCCAGGTCCGGCGACGTGTCGCCGATGAGCTCCTCGAAGCTGCCGTTGACGAGCGAGTCGACCGAGGATCGCCAGCGCTTGTCGCGGAGCCCCGACTTGGGAGTCGCCACGACGAGCGGCTTGCGGACGCTGCGACGGATCTGGCGTCGGAGCAGGTGGAAGTACTGCGCCGCCGAGGTCGGCTGGCACACCTGGATGTTGTCCTCGGCGCACAGCGTGAGGAACCGCTCCAGTCGTGACGAGGAGTGCTCGGGGCCCTGGCCCTCGTAGCCGTGCGGCAGCAGCATGACCAGCCCCGAGGTCTGGTCCCACTTGTCCTCGGCGGCGACGATGAACTGGTCGATGATGATCTGGGCGCCGTTCATGAAGTCGCCGAACTGCGCCTCCCACATCACCAGCGTCTGCGGGCTCACGACCGAGTAGCCGTACTCGAAGCCGAGCGCGGCGTACTCGCTGAGCAGGGAGTCGTTGATCCACAGCTCGGTCTCGGGAGGGGAGGTCAGCTGCTGCAGCGGCACGTACTCGGCGCCGGTCTCGTAGTCGAACAGCGTGGAGTGGCGCTGGGAGAACGTGCCTCGGCGCGAGTCCTGGCCCGCCAGGCGGATCGAGTTGCCCTCCAGGAGGATGGATCCGAACGCCAGGCTCTCCGCCAGCGCCCAGTCGACCTGGCCGTCCCGGAACATCGTGGTCCGGCTCGCGAGCTGCTTGGCCAGCTTGGGGTGGACGGTGAAGCCGTCGGGCACCGACTCGAGGGCCGCGTACACGCGGTCGAGCTCGGGCATGGCCACACCCGTCTGGATGTGGGGCAGGACGCCCACGTTCGGCGGGTGCGGCGCCGCGACGACCTCTTCGTCGGGGGCGGACTGGCGGGTGTCGTCGAGGGCCACCTGCATCCGGGAGTGGAAGTCGGCCAGCGCCTGCTCGGCCTCGTCGAGGGTGAGGTCGCCGCGGCGGACGAGCGTCTCGACGTAGCGCTTCCGGACGCTGCGGAGCCCGTCGATCATGCGGTACATGAGCGGCTGCGTGTAGCTCGGGTCGTCGCCCTCGTTGTGGCCGTGGCGCCGGTAGCAGACCATGTCGATGACGACGTCCTTGTGGAACCGCTGCCGGTAGGCGAAGGCCAGCCGCGCCACCCGGACGCACGCCTCGGGGTCGTCGCCGTTGACGTGGATGATCGGTGCCTGCACGACCTTGGCGACGTCGGTGGAGTACTCCGAGCTGCGGGCGGACTCGGGCGGGGTCGTGAACCCGAGCTGGTTGTTGACGATCACGTGGATCGTGCCGCCGACCCGGTAGCCCTTGATGAGGCTCAGGTTCAGCGTCTCGGCCACCACGCCCTGACCGGCGAACGCGGCGTCGCCGTGCATCAGGATGGGCAGGACGGGGAAGCGGCGGGTCCGGTCGTGGGGGATCTCGTCCATGCGGGCACGGGCCATGCCCTCGACGACCGGGTCGACAGCCTCCAGGTGCGACGGGTTGGCCGCCAGGCGCACGGGGAGCTCCGCCCCGTTGCGGCTGACGAACTCGCCCTCCTGGCCGAGGTGGTACTTGACGTCGCCGGAGCCCTGGATGGAGTCGGGGTCGACGTAGCCCTCGAACTCACGGAACAGCTGGTCCAGCGACTTGCCGACGATGTTGGCCAGCACGTTGAGGCGGCCGCGGTGGGGCATGCCCATCACCGCGGAGTCCATGCCGCTGTCGGCCGCCTCCTCGAGAATGGCGTCGAGGATCGGGATGAGCGACTCGGCACCTTCGAGCCCGAACCGCTTCTGGCCCAGGTACTTGGTCGCGAGGAACTTCTCGAGAGCCTCGGCGGCGTTGAGCCGTCCGAGGATGTGGCGCTGGTCGTCGACGTCCAGGCGGGAGGTCTGGCCCTCCACCTGCTCCTGGATCCAGCGCTTCTCCGCCGGCTCCTGGATGTGGCCGTACTCGATGCCGATGGTCCGGCAGTACGCGTCGCGCAGCACGTGGAGGAGGTCGCCGAGCTTCTGGCGGGACACGCCGCCGACCGGGGCGTAGATGCCGTTCTCGCTGCCGGTGAGGAACTCGCGGTCGAGGTCCCAGATGGTCAGGCCGTACGTGGCCGGATCCAGCTCGGCGTGCATCTCGGGCGGCTTGGCCGCCAGCGGGTCGAGGTCCGCGATCAGGTGGCCGCGCATCCGGTACATGTTGATGAGCGTCGAGACCTGCATCTGCTTGACGACCTGCGACGCCTCGCGGCCCTCGTCACCGACCACGTCCTGGCGCCAGCGCACCGCCTCGTAGGGGACCCCGATGGCCCGGAAGACGTCGTCGTAGAAGCCGTCCTCGCCCAGGAGGAGCTGGTGCACCTTCTTGAGGAAGAGGCCGGACTCGGCGCCCTGGATGATGCGGTGGTCGTACGTGGAGCTGAGCGTCAGGACCTTGGAGATCCCGAGCTCGGCGAGCGTGCGCGGGTCGGCTCCTGCGTACTCGGTCGGGTAGTCGAGCGCCCCGGCGCCGACGATGGTGCCCTGACCGGGCATGAGGCGGGGGACCGACCGCTCGGTGCCGATCGTCCCCGGGTTCGTCAGCGTGACGGTCGCACCCTGGAAGTCGTCGACGGTGAGCTTGTTGGTCTTGGCCTTGCGGATCAGCTCGTCGTACACCGCGGAGTACTCCGCGAAGTCCATGGTGTCGGCGTCCTTGATGACGGGGACGACGAGCGACCGGGAGCCGTCGGACTTCTCCATGTCCACGGCCAGGCCCAGACCCACGTGCGCCTCGCGGACGAGACGGGGCTTGCCGTCGGCACCCTCGGCGAAGTGGTTGTTCATCGCCGGCACGTGATCGGCGATGGCGCGCACGAGGGCGTAGCCGATGATGTGGGTGAAGCTCACCTTGCCGCCGCGGGTGCGGCCCAGGTAGCCGTTGATGACGCTGCGGTTGACCTCGAGCAGCTTGGCCGGGACCACGCGGAACGACGTCGCCGTCGGCACGGCGAGGCTGGCCTCCATGTTCGCGACGATGCGTGCTCCGACGCCCCGGATGGGATCGCCCGGCTCGGGCGCGGTCTCGCCGCCACCCGTCGTCGCCGCAGCCGGTGCCGCGGCGGGGGTCGGTGCCGCACCGGGTGCTGCCGGCGGCGGGGGAGGAGGGGTGGATGCGCTGCCGTTGGCGGCGGGCGGAGGGAGCGTGGCGGTGGGCGCGGCCGCCGGGGCGGTCGTCGCCGGCGCGGCGGGACGTCCCGGGGTGCTGTAGTCGGCGAAGAAGTCCTGCCAGGTCTCGCTGACCGAGGCCGGATCGGCCTGGTACTGCTCGTACATCTCCTCGACGAGCCAGGCGTTGGGGCCGAGGGGTTCCGGGCCGACCGGGTCGATGCTGGCCGGGGAAGGCGCTCCGGACGGGGAGGGAGAGTCGTTCACGGCGCACAGCCTACCGGCCTCGAACGGTCGGTCCCGAGGCACGCCGACACCCCGGCGGCGGCCCTTCTGGACGTGCGGCCGCGGGCGGTCGCGTAGATTGCCGCCGGTGCTGATCGCGACCTGGAACGTGAACTCCCTGAACGCCCGCATGCCCCGGGTGGAGGAGTGGCTGACCGAGGTCGGCCCCGACGTCCTGTGCATGCAGGAGACCAAGATGTCCGACGCCCAGTTCCCGGGGATGGACTTCCAGCGGCTCGGCTACGACTCGGTGCACCACGGCCAGGGCCAGTGGAACGGCGTGGCGATCCTCTCCAAGATCGGCATCGACGACGTCGTCGCGGGGTTCGACGACGGGACGGACCCCGACCCCGACGCCCGCATGCTGTGGGCCACCTGCGGCGGAGTCCGGGTGGGGTCCCTGTACGTGCCGAACGGGCGAGAGGTCGGCCACGACCACTTCCGCTACAAGCTGGCGTGGCTGGGCCGGCTCCGGGCCCACCTCGACGCCCACCACAGCCCCGACGAGCTCCTGGTCCTGCTCGGGGACTGGAACATCGCCCCGACGGACGCGGACGTGTGGAGCCCGGCGGCGTTCGAGGGCAGCACCCACGTCACGCCCGAGGAGCGCGCCGCTCTGGCGAACGTCGTCGACTGGGGCCTGGTCGACACCCTGCGCCGGCGGTACCCCGAGGAGGGCATCTACTCCTACTGGGACTACCGCAACGGCGACTTCCACAAGCGTCGCGGGATGCGCATCGACTACCTGCTGTCCTCCGCGTCGCTGGCCGAGCGGGCCACCGTCGACCTGGTCGACCGCAACGCGCGCAAGGGCACCAAGCCGTCGGACCACGCCCCGGTGCTCGCCGTCTACGACATCGAGCCGTCGTGAACGACGGATCCGACGTCCCCGACGAGGCTGACGAGGCCGCAGGTCCGGGCTCGGCGATGAGCCCGCGGATCGAGGGCCTCGCCGCTCTCGAGATGACGCCGCGACGGGTCGAGGTCCGCCGGCTGGCCCAGGCCATGCGCGACATCATCGAGGCGCTGACGTCGACCACCGCGGCGACCGAGGACCTCGCGTCCGCGGCCGACGACCTCGAGAACCTGGCCGCGGTGCTCGGTGCTCTGCCGACCGGTCAGACGTACCAGGGCTTCGCCGAGGCGGCGATCGCAGGTCTGGCCGCGACCGATCCGGACGACCCGGAGAGGTGGGCGTTCTTCGACCACAGCCCGTTCATCGGTCTGGCCAACCCGATGTCGCCGCCGATGCGCCTGTCCTACGAGGGCGACCGCGTCGTGTGCGAGGTCACCTTCGGCTCCGCGTACGAGGGCCCTCCCGGCTGCGTGCACGGCGGGTACGTGGCCGCGGCGTTCGACGAGCTCCTCGGCGCGGCGCAGTCCCTGTCGGGGACCCAGGGGATGACCGCGCACCTTGGGGTGGACTACCGCAAGCCCACTCCGCTGCACACCCCGCTCCGGATGGAGGGCTGGCTCCACCGGCGGGAGGGCCGCAAGATCTGGGCCCGGGCGACGATCGAGGCCGAGGGGGAGCTGCGCGCCGAGGCCGAGGGGCTGTTCATCGCCTTCGACCCCGGCCGCTTCCAGGAGCTGCTCGCCGCCCGCGACGACTGACTCCCGAGCCGCTGGGCTCTCGAACGGCCGAGCTCTGTGTGCGTCAGGCATGCCAGGGCGACGGCGTGTGCACACAGAGTGCGGGCTCAGGAGGAGCTCTCGGCCACGATGCGGAGGACGTCGGGGCCGAACCGCTGGGCCTTGACGGGACCGACGCCGGACACCTGGAGCAGCTGCGCCTGGGTGCGTGGCCGGCGCTCGGAGATCGCCGCCAGAGTGGCGTCGTTGAAGATCACGAAGGCCGGCACGTCGGCCGCCCGGGACTGGTCACGTCGCCATGCCTTGAGGGCGTCGAACAGCTCGCGCTCAGGACCCGACGTCGGCGTGCCCGCCTTGGGCACGGCCTTGCGCGCACTGCGCGCGCGCTCGGCGCCCCGGGCCCTGGACACCTGCGTGGGCGCGACGCCGAGGGTGGTCTCGATGGCCTCGACCCACGGTGAGGGGGAGCGGTTCATGGAGCGCGACCCGAAGGTGCGCTTGCGGGCCCACGTGCAGTGCAGCTCGTCACGGGCCCGGGTGAGCGCCACGTAGAGGAGCCGGCGCTCCTCGTCGATCTCCGCGTCGGTCTCGGCGTGGTGGATGGGGACGTAGCCCTCCTCGAGCCCGGCCACGTGCACGACCGGCCACTCGAGCCCCTTCGCGGCGTGGAACGTGACGATCTCCACCGCGTCGCCCCCGCCACGGTCCTCGTCGCGCAGCGTCGCGTTGAGCCACGCCGAGAACGAGCGGACGTCGCCGGCGGGCTCCAGGGCGGCGTACTCCCGACCGAGCCGGACGACCTCGGCGACGTTCGCGGAGCGGTCCTCGGTGAGTCGGTCGGAACCGACGACGTCGTGCTCGAGGTCCGCGAGCGCGACCTCCAGCGTGGGGGAGCGCCGCAGGACCTGGAGGGCTTCGACGACCTCGGGCTGCTCGAGGAGGCGTCCGGCGCCCCGGACCCGGTGCGGCACGCCCGCTGCGGTCATCGCCTCGGCGAGCAGCGTGGTCTGCGCGTTGGTCCGGACCAGGACCGCCTGCGCCGACCACGGCACGCCGGGGCGATGTCCGTCCCGGCACGCCCGTGCGACGGCCCGGGCCTCGGCCTCGTCGGTGTCGAGCGCGCGCACGGTCGGCACGGCTCCGGCCGGGCGGTGCGGGCGCAGTCGGATCGGGACGTTGGCGCCGCGGTGCAGCACGCCGTTGGCCACGGCGAGGATCTGCGGGGTGGATCGGTAGTTGTCCTCCAGCACGACGGTGTCGCCGCCGGGGAAGAACCGCTCGAAGTCGACGAGGTAGCGGGCATCCGCGCCGTTCCACGCGTAGATCGCCTGGTTGGGGTCACCGACGATGCAGACGTCGGAGTCGGGCCCGATCCACTGCTGGAGGAGGTGGAACTGGAGCGGGTTGACGTCCTGGAACTCGTCCACGAACAGGTGGCGGAACCTCCAGCGACGCGCGGTGGCGTAGACCGGGTCCGCCTCCAGGTCCCGGGCGGCCAGGCGGAGGATGTCGTCGAAGTCCACCAGCCGACGCCGCCGCTTCTGCTCGAGGTAGCGGTCGTAGACGGTGGCGACCGTCCCGAGCGGGAGAGGTGGTCGGCGCCGGGCACGCCCGGCCTCCGCCTCGTAGCGCTCAGGCGTGATCCGACGGGCGGCCGCCCATTCGATCTCGGCCACGACGTCGAGCGGTGTGGTGCGGTCGTTGCGGCCGCCGCGGCCCGGGATCAGTCGGGCGACGAAGCCGACCTTGCGGTCGAGCAGCTCGGGGGGAGCGACGTCGCGCTCCTCCCAGCGCTGGCGCAGCTGGGCGTACGCGATGGCGTGGAAGGTGCCGGCGTGCACGCCGTCGCGCAGACCCAGGCGACCGAGCCGGTCGCGCAGCTCGCCGGCGGCCTTCCGGGTGAAGGTGACGGCCAGGACCCGGGTCGGGTCCAGCGTGTCGGTCTCCGCCCGGCGCGCGATCCGGTGGGTGAGCACCCGGGTCTTGCCCGAGCCGGCGCCGGCCAGGATCCGCAGCGGCGAGGCGTCGGACGTCACCGCGGCGACCTGGTGGTCGTTCATGCCGCGCAGGAGCCGTTCGGTCTCGGGAGCCACCGCGGCGAACGTACCAGCGGCCCGTGACAGCCGATCCCACCGGAGCCGACGGGCCCGCCGTTACGCTGAGCCCGTGGCCTACGACCGCAGCAACCTCCACGCCAACGAGCAGATCGTCGTCGACGAGCACCCGCACTGGATCATGCTCATGTGGTCCATCGTCTGGGTCGTGGCGTCGATCGCGTTCGGGATCTTCGTGCTCGCCCAGAAGTGGGAGGGGTGGTTCGGCACCGGGACCAAGTGGATCGCCATCTTCGCGATCGTCGTCAGCCTCCTGTACCTGTGCCAACGGTTGATCAAGTGGTGGTCGACCAACTTCGTGATCACGACCGACCGCTGCATCTACCGCGAGGGGATCATCTCCAAGCGAGGCATCGAGATCCCGCTGGAGCGGATCAACACGGTGTTCTTCCACCAGCACCTGTTCGAGCGGCTGGTGCGGGCGGGCGACCTCATGATCGAGTCGGCCGGACACGGCGGCGAGCAGCGCTTCGAGGACATCCGCAACCCCGTGATGGTGCAGAACCTGCTGTACCAGACCATGGAGGACAACGAGAACCGCAAGTTCGACCGGATCCGCACCGGCCCCGACGGCAGCACCTTTGCGACCGGCGGGTCGGTGGCCGACGAGCTCACCAAGCTGGCGACGCTGCGCGACCAGGGCCACCTGAGCGACGCGGAGTTCGAGGCGCAGAAGGCCCAGCTGCTGTCCCGTCAGCCCCCGACCTGATCGCTCTGTTCCTCGATATCGACGGTTCCCGGTCGGTTCCGACGAACAGAGCGGGCGGGTCCGTCCCGGCCGCGGGTCAATCCCAGAAGACCGACGCGCCGGCGGTGGCCCGGACCCTGGTTCCCGGCAGGTCGACGCCGCGTTCGGCGAGGGCGACCACGCATCCCCCGAACCCCGCGCCGGTGAGTCGCGCTCCGTGCACGCCCGGGACGGCCGTCAGGCTGTGGACCAGCTCGTCGAGAGCGGGTGTCGACACCTCGTAGTCGTCGCGGAGGGAGCGGTGGCTCTCCACCATCAGCTGCCCGGCGCGGACCAGGTCGTCGGCCGAGATCGCGGCGGCGAAGGCGCGCACCCGGTCGCACTCGGTGCGCACGTGGCGGGCCCGGGCCCGGACCACCGGATCGGCGATCGCGTCGATGTCGGCCATGGCGGCGTGGGGGAGCGGTCCGACGAGCGCGACGGCGGACTCCGCCTGGGCCCGCCGATCGGCGTACTCGGATCCGACCAGCTCACGGCTCTGGCCCGAGTCGACCACCCAGATCGCGGCGTCGGCGGGGACGCGGACCGGCGTGATCTCCTCGGTGTCGCAGTCGATGAGCAGCGCGTGGCCGTCGACGCCGGCGGCCACGGCGAGCTGGTCCATGATCCCGCAGGGCACGCCGGTCGCGGCGACCTCGGCCCGCTGGCACAGCCGGGCGATCTCCAGCGGGGTCCCGGTCGCACCGAGCGCCAGCGCGACCGCGACCTCGAGCGAGGCGCTCGACGACAGCCCGCCGCCGATCGGCAGGTCCGACCGGACGTCACCCACCACGCCGATCGTCGTGGCGAGCTCGGCCGCCACTCCGGCCACGTACCGACCCCACCCGGGCTCGACGTCCGACGGGTCCGAGACCGGCAGCGGGACGTCGACCGTGCCGTCCAGCCGGTCCGAGCGCAGGACGAGTCGCGGCTCCTCGGCGTCGTCCTGGCGCTCGACGGTCACCGTGGTGCCGAGCTGCACCGCCATGGGCAGGACCAGACCTCCCATGTAGTCGGTGTGGTCGCCGATCAGGTTCACCCGACCCGGAGCCCAGACGGTCGTCGTCACGGCGCCTCCCCAGGAGCGGTTTCGCAGTCGGCCGGCATGCCCGGGAGGGCTCGCAGCTGCGCTGCGGCGACAGCCGGATCCACGGGGTCGAAGTACACGCCGCCTCCCTGCTCGGCCGCCGCGACGTAGCGCTGGACGCCCGGGGAGCGATACAGCGGGCACACGTGCACGTGCACGCAGGCCCCGGGCCAGGACCGGCCGTCGGTCGGGCGTTGGTGGACCCACAGCATGTACGGCATGGGGGCGTCGAACAGCTGGTCGAGCCGGGCGAGGGCGTCGACCAGCGCGGCGGCCAACCCGTCCCGGTCGCACCGGTCGTCGACCAGGTCGGGCACCTCGACACCGGGTGCGAGCCGCAGCTCGTAGGGCCAGGTCGGGGCGTGGGGGACCCAGGTCGTCCAGTCGCCGTGATGGCCGACGACCAGGTCCTCCGGGACCAGATCGGGGGCCAGCACCCCGTCCACCAGCTCCCGCAGCGGGACGGGCGGCACCTCCCGGAACGCGTAGATCTGACCGTGGGGGTGCGGGATGGTGGCGCCGACCTCGGCGCCGCGGTTCTCGAACACGAGCACGTAGTCCACGTCGTCGCGGGCGCCGAGGGCGGCGGTGCGGTCGGCCCACAGGTCCACCACCCGACGCGCCCCCGCCGTGCCGAGCGACCAGAACTCCGCGTCGTGGTCCGGCGTGTAGAGGACCATCTCGCACCGGTCGTCGCCCATGGACGGCCAGCGGTTCACGAACCAGCGCACGTCGTAGGGCTCCGGGGCCTCGAGGCCCCCCACGCAGAACGGGCAGTCGGCCGACGGTCGGTTGGGCCGACCCTGGCGGGTGCCCACCACGAAGGTGCGCTGTCGGGTGAGGTCGTCCAACCTCGGTTCGTCCACGACCGGCACGGTACGCCAGGCGGGCGGGTGTCCCGTACGCTGCCCCGGATGTCGATCCGTGTGGGGTTCCTCGGTGCCGGCCTGATCGCCGCCTACCACGCCATCCAGCTCAACCTCGTCCGTGACGGGTCCGGGCCCGACAACTCGATCGTGGCGGTGTACGACCCCGACGTCGAGCGGGCTGCAGGACTCGCCGGCGGCCAGGGTGCGCTGGTGTGCGCCACGCCCGAGGAGGTGATCGAGGCGTCCGACGCCGTGTTCGTCTGCACGTGGACCGCCGAGCACCTCCCGATGGTCCGCCTGGTCGCCGCGTCGGGCACCCCTCTGTTCTGCGAGAAGCCCCTGTCGCTCGACCTCGCACGCTCGCGCGAGCTCGTCGAGGTGGTCCGCGACGCCGGGATCGTCAACATGGTCGGGCTCGTGATGCGCAGCAGCCCCACGCTGCTCGTCATGCGGGAGATGATCCAGGACCCGACGTCGGGACGCGTGATGAACGTCGTGTTCCGCGACGACCAGTACATCCCGACGCAGGGCATGTACGCCTCGACGTGGCGCGGCGACGTGGAGCGCGCCGGCTCCGGGGCGCTGATGGAGCACTCGATCCACGACCTCGACCTCCTGGAGTGGCTGCTCGGCCCGGTGGACTCGATCGGCGCCCAGCAGTCGTTCTTCCACGGCATCGACGGCATCGAGGACTCGGTGAGCGCCCTCCTGCGCTTCACGAGCGACGCCACCGGAAACCTGGCCTCGATCTGGCACGACGTCCTCAGCCGGCCGAGCCAGCGGCGGATGGAGGTGTTCTGCGAGAACGCCACCATCACGCTCGAGTCCGACGACGTCGGCCCCGTCCGTCGCCAGACCGCGGAGAGCGAGGAGTCCGTCGGCGGCGACGACCTCGAGCCGTGGTTGCAGGCCCGCGGGATCGCGTCGCCGAGCTCGGAGGAGGACTTCCTGCGAGCCGTCCAGGTGCACCTCGACGGAGGGACGCCACCGCGCCTGCGTCCCGACGTCGACGACGCTCTCCGGGCCCATGTGCTGGCCGACGCGACCTACCGATCCGCCGCCGTCGGCGGGGACCCGGTCGCCGTCCCTCACCCGTGACCGCAGCGGCGACGACCTCCGGTCCACGGGCCCGATGACCGACCGCCTCCTCGGCGTCGGCGCCGCGCTGGTCGACGGCGAGGTGATGGTCGGCGACGTGCGGGTCGACGACGCGGGCCGCATCGCCTCGGTCGGCGTGCCCTTCGAGGGACGCCGGGACACGATCGCGCTGCCGGGGCTGGTCGACCTGCAGGTGAACGGCTTCGCGGGCGTCGACCTCCGCCGTGCCGACGTGGAGGGCTACAGGACGGCGGGCCTCGCCCTGGCGGCGCACGGCGCCACCGCCGTGCAGCCGACGTACTTCGGGCGCTCCCTCGACGGCTACCTCGCCGCTCTCGACGTCCTCTCGGAGGCACGTGCAGCGCAGGCCTCGGCGCTCGACCGGCGTGGGGGTCCGACCGATCCCGGATGGGGCTGCCGGTTCCTCGCGGCGCACCTGGAGGGGCCGTTCCTCAATCCGCTGTTCAAGGGCGCTCACGACGAGCGGACCTTCCTCGCGCCCTCGGTCGACGCCGCCGACCGCCTGCTCGAGAGCGGTCAGGTCGGGTTCATGACCGTCGCACCCGAGCTGCCGGGCGGCGTCGAGCTGGTCGACCACCTGCACCGGCGGGGCGTGGTGGTGAGCATCGGGCACTCGGACGCGGACGTGGAGCAGACGGTCGCGGCCGTGGACGCGGGCGCCCGCCACCTGACGCACTGCTGGAACGCACACCGGCGGCTGACGTCGCGGGACCCCGGACCCGCCGCGGTGGCGCTCGTGCGGCCCGGGCTGATCGTGGGTCTGATCGTCGACGGGGTGCACGTCGCCGACGAGACCGTGCGACTCACGTTGAAGGCCGCCGCCGGCCGCGTCGCGGCCACGACCGACGCCATCCCTCCCGCTGGGCTCGCGAGCCTCGACGAGTGGGAGGAGGAGCCCGGCATGACGGTGACCGTCCGGGACGGCAGGGCCACGTTGGCCGACGGCACGCTCGCCGGCAGCATCGTCACCCCCGACGGGGTGCTGCGCAACCTCGTGGCGCTGGGCCTGGACCTGGCCTCGGCCGCCGATGCCTGCGGGGGAGTGCAGCGTCGCCTGCTGGGCCTCGACGACGTGCTGGTGCGGCCGGGCGACGTCGCCGACGTGGTGGTGCTCGACGACGCGCTCGATGTGGTCCGGACGCTCGTCGCGGGCCGCGAGGTCGCCGTCCGCTGACCCGCCCGGGCCCGGGCTCGAGGCGACGCGGCGCGGTTTGACGGTCCTGGGGCGGGGCGGAACACTCGGGCCACCAACCCGGCCGTCGGTCCGACGCAGCCGGGGCGTCGCCGAGGGGGCACCACGTGGGACCGTTGAGCGGGATCAGGATCATCGAGGTCGCAGGCATCGGTCCGGGACCGTTCGCCGCCATGATGCTGGCCGACATGGGGGCGGACGTCGTCCGCGTCGACCGGGCGGCGAACGCCATGGGCGGCGACCCGGCGAACCCGCCGTCGGACATCCTCAACCGCGGCCGGCGGTCCATCGCCGTCGACCTGAAGTCGCCAGAGGGCCTGGAGGTCCTGCTCGACCTCGTCGGCACGGCCGACGGCCTGATCGAGGGGTTCCGCCCCGGGGTCGCCGAGCGGCTCGGCTTCGGTCCCGACGTCTGCGCCGCCCGCAACCCGCGCCTCGTGTTCGGCCGCATGACCGGGTGGGGCCAGGAGGGCCCGTACGCGCCCACGGCCGGTCACGACATCAACTACATCGCTCTCGCCGGCGTGCTCGCCCACCTCGGTCGCGACGGTGAGAAGCCCACCCCTCCGATCAACCTGGTCGGCGACTTCGGCGGGGGCGGCATGCTCCTGGCGTTCGGCATGGTGTGCGGCATCCTCGAGGCGCATCGGTCCGGGACCGGACAGGTGGTGGATGCGGCGATGGTGGACGGATCCGCGGTGCTGATGACGATGATGTGGGCGTTCTCCGCGATGGGCATCTGGTCCGACGCGAAGGGCACCAACATGCTCGACACCGGGGCGCACTTCTACGACACCTACGAGTGCGCCGATGGCGGGTTCGTCTCGATCGGGTCGATCGAGCCGCAGTTCTACGCCCAGCTCCTCGAGCTCTCCGGCCTGGAGTCGTCCTACGCCGAACGCGGCGAGGCGCTGCCCTCCCAGATGGACAAGTCGCAGTGGGGCTCCATGAAGGAGCGCCTGGCCGAGATCTTCCTGACGCGGACCCGTGACGAGTGGTGCTCGATCATGGAAGGCACCGACGTGTGCTTCGCTCCGGTGCTCACCATGAGCGAGGCGGCGCAGCACCCGCACAACGTGGAGCGGGGCACCTTCGTGGAGGTGGCGGGGGTGCAGCAGCCGGCTCCGGCCCCGCGCTTCAGCCGCACGACGGCCGAGGTCCAGCGGCCGCCGGCCCACGGCGGCCAGCACACCGACGAGGTCCTCGCCGACTGGTTGGGCCTCGACGCCGAGCGCGTCGCCGAGCTCCGGTCCTCGGGCGCCGTCGCCGGCTGAGCGCGCCGGTCCGAGCGGGTCGGCTGATCGGGTCCGGCCCGGTGGCGTTAGCCTGCCGCCGATGTCGACCCTGGTCTGCTTCCACGCCCATCCCGACGACGAGTGCATCCAGACCGGCGGGACCATGGCCCAGGCCGCGGCCGACGGCCATCGGGTGGTGCTCGTGGTCGCGACCCGCGGTGAGCACGGCGAGATCGTCCCCGGCGTGCTGGGAGAGGGCGAGGCCCTGTGGCAGCGCCGCATCGCCGAGACGTACGAGTCGGCGAGGATCCTCGGAGCGGAGCGGGTGGAGTTCCTCGGCTACGTGGATTCGGGCATGGTCGGCGAGCCGGACAACGACGCGCCGTACTCCTTCTGGTCGGCCGACGTCGAGCACGCCGCCAACCGCCTGGCGGCGATCCTCACCGAGGAGCAGGCCGACGTGCTGACGGCGTACGACCACCACGGTGGCTACGGCCACCCGGATCACATCCAGGTGCACCGGGTCGGGTTGCGGGCGGCCGAGATCGCCGGGACCCCCGTCGTGCTCCAGGCGACGATGAACCGCGACCACATCCTGGCCGGGATGGAGGAGGCCCGGGCCGCCGCCGAGGCGAGCCGGGAGCTGGGCGAGGAGCAGGAGACGCCGTCGGCCGAGCCCGACTTCGACATCCCGGACGACTTCGGGGAGCCGGCGGCCCACATCACCCACGCCATCGACGTGGCGCATCTCGCGTCGACCAAGCGTGACGCGATGGTGGCCCACGCCAGTCAGATCGCGCCGGACTCCTGGTTCCTCGACATGGACGCCGAGCAGTTCGGCCGGGCGTTCGGGACCGAGTGGTTCATCCGCGTCGGGCGACCGCGAGCCGAGGGCGAGGCGTTCGCCGCCTCGATCTGGGACTGAGCGGACCGAGGGCGTGGCGCCCGTGGCGGCGCCCGAACCGGTGGCGGCGGTCGACGTGGGCCGGCTGCGGAGGGCACCTGGTCCCTGCGCCGATCAACAGCGAGACGGCCAGGCCGAGCACGAACCAGACCGAGAGGATCGTGAGGAGCGGGAGCATGGTCTCCACCTGCCCACCGCCGATGTCGGTCATGCATCCGTCGCCGACGACCGGTGAGGAGGACCGGTGACGGACCCGACCGGTCGGGTCTACGGGAGCAGCGGATCCGCGGGCGTCTGACCCGCGTGGGCCCAGGCGTCGACGAAGGCCTCGAGCGGGTCGGCGACGTCGATCAGCACCTCTGACGGGTCGCCGAGCGGGCCGTAGCCCTCCTGGTACTCCTCGGCGCCCGGCATGGACAGCCGGCCCGCCTCGTGGAGCTCCTGGAAGCTGATCGGCGGGACGTAGCCCTCGGTGCGGGACGAGAGGTCGAGGTCGGGGGTGGAGTTCGGTTCTGCGGACATGTCGCTCCTCGGTTGGACGCCGTGCGGCGCATCGCCCTCCGCCATCGGGCAGCCGACCCGATGCAGGCGAACGTACCCCCGGTTCGGCACGAAGAGGTGGAATATGAGGAATTCCTCTGATCGCTCGCTTGGAGAACCATCAGGAAGCGAGGTCGACAGGGCCCCGACGTGCTGCCCGAGCGCCCGTCGGCCAGCCGATCGCCGCCGCGTCCCGGACGCGACGTCAGCCCTCGAACATGTCGGGGGTCAGACCCGTGAGCGGTCCGTCGCCGCGGAGGACCACGGTGCGCTCCACGAAGCGCACGACGACGGCGTCGCCCTCGAGCTCGCCGAGGATCAGATGGCCCTCGGGGTCGGCGCCGACGATGCAGAGCATCTCGACGTGGTAGCGGCCCAGCTCACCGCCGTAGGGCTCGACGCCGTCGGCCACGACCTCCCAGTCGACCCCGCCGCCGTCTCCCGCAGCCGACTCGTCGCGACGCACGGCGACCAGCGTGGCGAGGCGGACGGGCAGCTCCTGGCCGTCGATGTGGAGGCGGTGGACGACGAGGCGGGCGTGCTGCACGGGCCCAGCTTGCCACCGTGTTCGGACCGCCTCGACGGTTGAGGGACGTCCGGAGGCGGACGCTATTGTCCGCCGGTGCCCACGTCCGTCCTGCAGCTCCACACGGAGTGGGCCTGGGTGGTCATCGTGGGCAACGCCGTGGGTGGGCTGTGGTGCCTCGGGGCCCACTGGATCCCGGTGCTGCGGGTCCGGGCCCTGTGGTGGTTCGTCGTGTTCGTCGAGGCGTCGATCTTCGTCCAGGTGTGCCTCGGCGTGTTCATGGTGGCCGGGGAGGGGATCTCGGCCCCGGAGTTCCACATGTTCTACGGGTTCGTCGCCCTGATCACGGTGGTGATCCTCTACAGCTACCGGAACCAGCTCAAGGCCTACCAGTACCTGCTGTACGGGTTCGGTGGGCTGTTCCTGATGGGGCTGGGCATCCGGGCGATGGTGCTCGGCTGACGGTGCGGACTCAGGCCGGGTCGTCGAGGGCGGAGAGCGCGGCGCAGGCCAGGATCTGGGCCCCGAGGGCGATCACCGACTCGTCGACGTCGAAGGTCCCCGCGTGCAGGTCGAGCCGCTCGGGAAGCGACGGCGGATGGGTGCCCAGTCGGCCGTAGGACCCGCCGGTCCGCTCGAGGTACCAGCTGAAGGAGTCTCCCCCGACGCTGCGTGGGGTCGTCACCACTCCGTCCGGACCCAGCACGGCGGTGCCGGCGTCGGCCAGCAGCGACGTCTCGTGGGGCCGGTTCACCACGGGCGGCACTCCTCGGCGCTGGAGGAGGTCCCAGTCGGCGCCGGTGTCCTCGACGATCGCCCCGAGGGCCTCCCGCACGATGTCCTCGCCGCGGAACCAGAGGTCGCGGTCGGGGGTGCGCAGGCTGCCGCGGAGCTCGGCGCGCGTCGGGATCACGTTGGGGGCGTCGCCGGCGACGATCGCTCCGAACGTCAGGAGCAGCTCGGACTCGCCGGCAGCAGCGGCCACACGTGCCGGCAGCTCCCGCACGACCCGGGCCGCCACGTCGACCAGGTCGACGGTCAGGTGCGGGCGGGCGGTGTGGCCGCCGGGGCCGTGCAGGTGGATCTCCACGAGGTCCGCCGCGTAGGTGAGCGGGCCGGACCTCACTCCCAGGACGCCGGCGTCGAGCTTGGGGTCGCAGTGCAGCCCGAAGACCGACCGGATGCCGTCGAGGGCACCCGACTCGACCACCTCCACCGCGCCGCCCGGCACCCGTTCCTCGGACGGCTCGAAGATGAGCCGCACCCGGCCGGTGGGCAGGGACGGCCGGTCGTCGCTCCGGTCCGGATCGTGGCCGCGCAGCAGCTCGTCGAGGGCGAGACCGGCGCCGAGGGTCACCACGGTGTGCACGTCGTGACCGCACGCGTGGGCGACGCCGTCGCGTCGGGACCGGTAGGGGACGTCCTTGTCGTCGGTCATGCGCAGGGCGTCGATGTCGCCGCGGATCGCCACCGTCGGTGGAGCGTCCCCGGGGCCGACGTCGCAGATCAGACCCGTGCCGCTGGCCAGCACGACGGGGGAGAGGTCGGCGGCCTGCAGGCGCTCGACGAGCAGGAGCGTGGTGTCGTGCTCCTCGCCGCTCGGCTCCGGATGGGCGTGCAGGTGCCGGCGCAGGGCGACCAGCTCGTCGCTGCGGGCCTCGACCGAGGAGCGCAGCGCCGCTCTCGCCCGCTCCCGGACGTCCGCGGATCGAGCGGTCACGCCGCTGTCCCGTCGCTCCACTCGGCGAGCAGCAGGTCGACGACGTCGCAGTAGGTGCCGCCCCTGGTCACGACCGCACGCTGACGCTCGGCGCCGGTCCCGTGGGTGAGGATCCGACCGACCGAGGCGAGCTCGTCGGAGCAGCCGAGCTCGACGGCGACCGGTGCGAGGCGCTCGAGCTCGGCGTCGATGAGTTCCCTCGCAGGACGGCGCGTCCCCTCGTCGTCCACGATGAGCTCGGCGTCCAGGCCGTGGCGGGCCGCCAACCACTTGTTCTCCCGGACGACCCACTCCCGGACCGTCGACGTGCGCTCTCCCGCAGCGGCGCGGTCCTGGAGGTCAGCCACGCTGCACTGGGCGAGAGCGACCAGCGCCCTGACCTCGTCCATCGTCTGGATCGCGTCGCACATCCGCAGCTCGACGGTGCCGAAGTCGGGGTGCGGGCGGACGTCCCACCACACCTCGCGGATCGACGTGATCGCCCCGGCGTTGAGCAGCGTGGCCATGAACTCCTCGAAGTCCCTCCAACCCTGCAGCGACGGAGGCAGTCCGGCGGTCGGGAGGCTCTCGAAGATCTTGGTGCGGGCCGAGCACAGGCCCGTGTCGCGTCCCTCCCAGAACGGGCTGGAGGCGGACAGGGCCAGGAAGAGCGGCAGGCGTTCGGCGAGGCCGTCGGTCACGGCGACGGCGAGCGCCCCCGAGCGGACTCCGATGTGCACGTGGGTCCCGTGGATGGCCAGCCGGCGGGCGGGCCAGCCGATCCTCTCGACGAGCTCGGTGTAGCGGCGGGCCGGGCTGACCCGCAGCTCGGACCACGGCGTGAAGGGATGGGTCCCCGCGGACACCAGCCCGACGTCCATCGGCAGCGCGTCCAGGACCCGGCCGACCTCGTCGAGCGTGGCGGTGAGGTCGGCTGCGGCGTCCGCGACGGTCCCGTTGATGCCGGTGATCACCTCGATCGTCGACTCGAACAGCTCGTGCTTCACCTTCGGGTGCTCGACGGTCTCCCCGGGTACGACGCTCTCCCCAGGTACGACACCGCCCCCGAGTCCGTCGAGGACGTCGGAGGCGATGTTGACGAGAGATCTCGTGCTGCGATCGACCAGGCCGAGCTCGAGCTCGACACCGATCGTCGGGTCGGGGGAGGTCCGGAACTCGATCGCCGCCATCGGGGATCCCTACCCCGCGGCGGCCGATGCCGAGCCCGTCAGCCGCCGAGGCGCTGCTCGAGGGCGGAGAGCTCCTCGCGCATCTTGGCCGGGAGGCGCTCGCCGATGGAGTCGAAGTGGGCGTTGATGAGCTCCACCTCGCCCTTCCAGGCGACGGGGTCGACCTCGAGGAGCTGGGACAGCGTGTCGGCGTCGAGGTCCAGGCCGTCGGTGTCGAGCGAGTCCGGTGTCGGCACCCAGCCGATCGGCGTCTCGGTCGCGTCCGCCGTGCCGGCGATCCGCTCGAGCGCCCACTTGAGGACACGGCTGTTGTCGCCGAAGCCCGGCCAGAGGAACTTGCCCTCGTCGGACTTGCGGAACCAGTTGACCCAGAACAGCTTCGGCAGCTTGTCGGCGTCGGTCGCGTTGCCGATGTCCAGCCAGTGCTGGATGTAGTCGCCGACGTTGTAGCCCATGAACGGGAGCATGGCGTACGGGTCGAACCGGACCTCGCCGACCGTGCCGGCGGCTGCCGCGGTCTTCTCGGAGCTCATCACCGAGCCCAGGAACGTGCCCTGCTGCCAGTCGTAGCTCTGGGTGACGAGCGGGACGTTCGTGGCGCGACGACCGCCGAAGAGGATGGCCGAGATCGGCACGCCGGCCGGGTCCTCCCACTCGGGGGCGATCGACGGGCACTGCGACGCCGGGGTGGTGAAGCGGGCGTTGGGGTGCGCGGCGGGCGTGGACGACTCGGGCGTCCAGTCGTTGCCCTTCCAGTCGATGAGGTGCGCCGGGGCGTCGTCGGTCATGTCCTCCCACCACACGTCGCCGTCGTCGGTCTTGGCGACGTTGGTGAAGATGGAGTTGCCCCACATCGTCTCCATGGCGTTCTTGTTGGTCGCGTCGGACGTGCCGGGGGCGACGCCGAAGAACCCGGCCTCGGGGTTGATGGCGTAGAGGCGGCCGTCGTCGCCGAACTTCATCCAGGCGATGTCGTCGCCGACGGTCTCGACCGTCCAACCCGGCAGGGTGGGGATGAGCATGGCCATGTTGGTCTTGCCGCAGGCCGACGGGAACGCGGCGGCGATGTAGCGCTTCTCGCCCTCGGGCGACGTGATGCCGAGGATGAGCATGTGCTCGGCCATCCAGCCGTCGTCGCGGGCCATCGTCGAGGCGATCCGCAGGGCGAAGCACTTCTTGCCCAGGAGGGCGTTGCCGCCGTAGCCCGAGCCGTAGGACCAGATCTCGGTGGTCTCGGGGAAGTGCGAGATGTACTTGGTCTCGTTGCAGGGCCACGGCACGTCGGCCTGGCCGTCGGCGAGCGGTGCGCCGACCGAGTGCAGGCAGCGGACCCACTCGCCGTCACCGAGCACGTCCAGCGCGCCCTGGCCCATGCGGGTCATGATCCGCATGGACACCGCCACGTACGGGGAGTCGGTGAGCTGGACGCCGATGTGGGCGATGGGGGAGCCGAGAGGGCCCATCGAGAAGGGCACCACGTACATGGTGCGGCCCTTCATGGTCCCGCGGTACAGGTCGAGCATCTCGGCCTTGAGCTCGGCCGGAGCCCTCCAGTGGTTGGTCGGGCCGGCGTCGATCTCCTGCTCGCAGGCGATGAAGGTCCGGTCCTCGACCCGGGCGACGTCGCTCGGGTCCGACAGGGCGAGGTAGCTGTTGGGGCGCTTGGCCTCGGACAGCTTCTCGAACGTCCCGTTGTCGACCAGCAGCTGGCAGAGGCGGTCGTACTCCTCGGCCGTCCCGTCGCACCACTCGACCGAATCGGGCTGGAAGATCTCCCGCCACTCCTCGACCCAGTCGATCAGCTTCTGGTTGCTCGTGGTGCCTGCCATCGTTCTCCCCGGTCTCTGTTGGGCCGAAAACTCGGTGTGTGAGCGGAATGCCGTCGGTGTCTCAGACCGTCTCGGGCGCTGGCTCAGCATGCGCCCGGAAGGTCGGTGTGCCCATGTCGACCTCTGAACCCAGCTGGAGGGCCGTGGCCCGCCCCTGGTCGTCCAGGTCGTACTGCACCCGCTGGCCCTGGCGGAGCATGCGGAACAACGTGCCGTCGAGGGCATCGGGCGCGAGGTCGTGCTCGACCAGATCCGTGTCTCGGACGACGAGGCCGTCGCGGGTCACGGGGTCGTAGGACTTGATCACGCCTTGCACGATGCCGTCCGTTCCACGCTCTCTCCGCTCGCCGTCGCTGGGATCATGGGGTGCTGGGCTCCTGAGTGCTGACCTCCCGGAGGGAGGCCGTCGGCCCGTCACTCACCGTACCGGGGGCCGCGAAGGCGCGGCAAAGCGGGGGCGACGGAAGTGACGAAGGTCCTCGTCCGCCGGCGGTGGAGGGGTGCCGGCAGGCTTGTGGGTCAGGCCGACGGACGGGCGGTGACGGGCTTGGTGACCTTGCCCGACTTGATGCAACCGGTGCAGACGTTCATGCGCTTGGTGCCGCTCGGCGTGGCCACGCGGATCCGCTGGATGTTCGGGTTCCAGCGACGCCGGGTGCGGCGGTGGGAGTGGCTCAGGTTCATCCCGAACGAGGGTCGCTTGTCGCAGATCTCACACACGGCGGCCATGACTGTCTCTTCTCCGGTCGTTCCGCCACGCTCGGGCGGGGTTGCCACCCACGGTGGCGAGGTCCATCGGGTCTCCCACGAGGGGAGCGCTCGGCCGAGGGCGAACCCGCTCATCGGCCGACCCGACACTGTAGTCGCCGGAGCCGGCGGGCCCAAGCAGGCCGGTCGACGGTCCGAGATCCGACTTGTGGGAGCGGCTCGGTTCTCCCATCGTGGACGGAGGCGATCCGACACGGAGAACCGGACGGACACGGGAGGGGTGTGCGATGGCGGCGAGCGGCGGCGATCACGGCGGTCACGACGGACACGGCAGTGAGGACGAGGACGGCGGCCACGACGGCGACAGCGGGACCTGGATCCTCGTCGTGCTCGCCGCGGCGGTGGTGGCGTTCGTGATGGCGGGGCTGGTGATCCGCGCCGCCGGGCTCGACGGGGCCGTCGTCGTCGATCCTCCCGCCGCCCACGAGGGGAGCACCGCCGCCGAGTCCGAGGAGCCGGCGAGCCCGGCGCCCGAGACAGCGGCCGAGGCCACGACCGCTCCTCCGGAGACGACCACTTCGGCCGTGGCCGACACGGAGCCGCCCACCACCGCGGCGCCGACGACGGCCGCACCCGCTCCTGCCGATGGCGGGAGCGCCGCCGCCACCACGACGCCGGTGCCCGCGCCGGCCACCCCTTCGGCACGACCGGGCGGCGACGCGGCGAGCGGAGCGGAGTCCGCGGCGGCGGTCACGTTCGCCCGACTGGTGCGCCAGAACTGCGACCTCGCAGGGGTGCCGGACCCGGGCCAGGTCCGCTCGGTCCGGCTCGAGGACGACCTGTTCCAGATCACCGACGCCAACGGCACGGTCCTCCAGCTCGACGTGACGCTGGGCGTCGTCCGGGCCGCCGACAGCCTCGACGGCACCGTGCCGGGCGGCTACTCCGAGGCGTGCCGACCGGCGCTCTTCGGGGGCTGACCCGTCCTCGCTCCGCCGGGCCCGACGACGGCGGGCGTCACTACGATGACCCCCATGGCCTCCACGGTGCTGAGCACGTCGTCACCGCAGAGCCTGGCGCCTGCGGAGTTCCTCGACGCGCTGCGGGCGTGTGCCTCGGTGCTGGACCAGCACGCCGAGGCGCTCGATCGGCTCGACGCGTCGGTCGACTGGGACCCCGACGACCCCGTGGCCGACGAGGACCGCGCGGCGGTCCGCGCCGCCGAGGTCCCGGGACCGGGGACCGACCTGGCCGCGACCCTGAGCGCCGGCTGCGACCGGGCCGGCGACGGCCGGGACTTCTCGTCGCTGAGCAGGGGGCTGGCCGACGGTGCGGCCGCAGCGGCACGCACCGCTGCCGGCCAGCGCCTCGCCGGCTTCCTCGACGGCGCGGGAGCAGCCCTGCGCAACGCGGACCGGGTGGACGCGGCGCGACTGGCGCTGGCGCTCGAGGCCGGCGCCGAGCGCGTGACCGAGGGCGACGACGGGACCCACCCCGGTTGCCTCCTGGCCGTGATGTCGGCGACCGCGGACGGTGCGCTCGACGCGTCGGACGCGGGTTCCGACCTGGCCGAGGTCCTGGTGTCCGCGGCGGAGGCAGGACTGGTCGAGCTGGAGCAGGGACCGCTGGTCGACGCCCGGCTGTCGGAGCGCGGCACCGTCGACGCCGCGGCGGCCGGGTTCCTCCTCGTCCTCGACTCGCTGGCCGCCGTCGTCTCCGGCGATCCGCTCCCGGAACCGCCGCAGGACGGAGCCGTCGGCGAGGCCACCCGTGCCGCGCCGTCGGGTCAGCGCTTCCTCATCCGCTGCGCCGTCACCGCCCCCGCCGCCGACATCGAGGCGGCCGCGGACCTCGAGGTGCTGGTCCACGAGCTGAGCGACCTGCTCGTGTTCGACGGCACGGGCCGGCGATGGACGGTGGAGGCGACCACGGCCTTCCCCGGAGCCGTGGTCGAGACGCTGGCCGGCGCCGGCGCGCTGTCGGAGCTGCACATCGGCCTCGCCCCGGAATGACCGCTCTGTTCCCGTGAACCGACGGTTCTCCGTCGGTTTCGACGAACAGAGCGGGTGCACGAACGCACTGCCCGCACCCGTCATGGCCGCGTGGTGAACTGTCGATCGTGAGCGAGCGCCCTCCGATCACCCTCGTCGACCTCGCCGGGATGGGCGTCGAGATGCTGTCCGGCGTCGGGCCCAAGAAGCTCGACGGGCTGCGCACCCTCGGCATCGACACCCTGCTCGACCTCCTGACCTACTACCCACGCCGCTACGTGGACCGGACCAGGGAGGCCCGCATCCAGGACCTCGCCGAGGGCGAGGAGGCGCTGGTGCTCGGTCGGGTGGCGACCGTGTCGGCCCGTCGCGTCCGGGGCGGACGGGTGTTCGTGGTGGCAGAGGTCCGCGACGGGAGCGGCTCGTTGCGCTGCACCTTCTTCAACCAGCCGTGGCGGGAGAAGCAGCTCAAGAAGCTCGGCCCCGACGACGCGGGCCTCGAGGTGGCCATGTTCGGCCGCATCGAGGTGTTCCGCGGTCAGCGCCAGATGACCAACCCGATCGTCGACGTGATCGGCGACGCCGCCGGCGGCCGCACCGGGCGCATCGTGCCGATCTACCCCCAGTCGGAGAAGGCGCGCCTCAGCACGTGGGAGCTGGGGGAGTGGGCGGCCCAGGTCCTTCGCCGCAGTCGCGACCGCGGCATCGACGACCCGGTGCCGGACTCGATCCTCGACCGCCACGACCTGATGGGTCGCCAGCAGGCCTTCACCGGCGTCCACGCGCCGTCGTCCATGGCCGAGGAGGTGGTGGCCCGTCGTCGACTCGTGTTCGACGAGCTGTTCCGCCTGCAGCTCGCGCTCGTGCGTCGCAAGCGGGAGATCGAGGCGTCGTCGGTCGGCATCCGCCACGCGGTCGACGACGACGGGGCCGTCGCTCCGGGGCTGGTCGCCCGCTACCTCGGCGGCCTCCCGTACGACCTGACCGCGGCGCAGGCCCGAGCCGTCGCGACGATCCGCGCGGATCTGGCCGGCCCGGTGCCCATGCACCGGTTGCTGCAGGGCGACGTCGGCTCCGGCAAGACGGTGGTGGCCATGTCCGCTCTCCTGACCGCGGTCCAGGGCGGCCACCAGGGAGCGCTCATGGCGCCGACAGAGGTGCTGGCCGAGCAGCACGCGGTCGGCGTGCGGGACCAGCTCGACGGCGTCACGCTGTCCGACGACGGCGGCAGCCTGCTGGGGGAGCGACCGTTGGGGATCGCGCTGCTCACCAACCGGACGCCGGCGGCCGAGCGTCGTCGGATCCTGGCCGGCCTCGCCGACGGCACGGTCGACATCGTGATCGGCACCCACGCGCTCATCCAGGACGCCGTGCAGTTCCGGTCGCTCGGCGTCGTGGTGATCGACGAGCAGCATCGCTTCGGCGTGGAGCAGCGAGCCGCTCTCCGCGACGCCAACGCCGACGGCACCGTGCCCGACGTCCTCGTGATGACCGCCACGCCCATCCCCCGGACCGCGGCGATGACCGTCTACGGCGACCTGGACACGACCGTCCTCGACGAGCTCCCGCCCGGACGCATCCCGATCACCACCTCGTGGGCCCACAGCCAGGAGCAGGAGGCCGAGGCGTGGCAGCTGGTCCGTGACCAGGTCGCCGAGGGCAACCGCGCCTACGTCGTGCGCCCGCTCATCGAGGACTCGCCCAAGCTGGAGGCGTCCTCCGCGGAGGAGACCTACGAGCGGCTGGCGCTGGGCGAGCTGTCCGGCCTCCGACTGGGTCTCCTGCACGGCCGCATGAAGGCGGCCGAGAAGGCCGAGATCATGGAGCAGTTCCGCTCCGGGGCGCTCGACGTCCTGGTCGCGACCACGGTCATCGAGGTCGGTGTCGACGTGGGCGAGGCCACGGTCATGGTCGTGCTCGACGCCGACCGCTTCGGCATCGCGCAGCTGCACCAGCTGCGCGGTCGCGTGGGGCGCAGCGACCGGCCCAGCTGGTGCGTGCTCGTGGCCCACGGCGAGCTGACTCCCGACGGCGAGGCGCGGCTCGAGGCCATGGTGCGGACCACCGACGGTTTCGAGCTGGCCGAGGTGGACCTCGACCTCCGCGGTGAGGGCACCGTCCTCGGCGAGCGCCAACGGGGCATGAGCGACCTGAAGCTCGCCTCGTTGCGCCACGACCGCCACTGGGTCGAGGTGGCCCGCGAGGAGGCGCTGGCGCTCGTCGGCGACGGTTCCGGTCTGGACGACCATCCCCGGCTGGTCGAGGAGCTCGACGTGCTGCTCGCTCCGGAGGACGAGGAGTTCCTCCTCAAGTCCTGACGTCTCCGCTCCGGTTCGGGACCTCCGACCCAGTCGCCGGTCGGCCGCCCACTCCAAGATCCTCCCGTGAGCTCCCCGTCGATGTCCCGTCGCGCCGTGGGTCCCCGGATCCTGGCGCCGCTCCTGGTGGTGGTCGCCACCGTCGCCACCCTCGCCCTGGTGGCCGGTTCGTGCGGGTCCGACGACTCGTCGGCGGCCGACTCCTCCGTCACCTCCGCCTCCGACCCGCACGCCTCGGGTCACGGTGACGGGGCCGCCTCGTCGGACGGCTCGACGGCGTACGGCTCCCACGGCATGGCACCGAAGGTGGTCACGCCGTCCGAGGTCGGCGACCTCGGCCCGGGCCCCTCGGTCGGCCAGACGTTCACGGGCAGCCTCGGACTGAACGTCTGCGGCCGCTTCCTCGACCCGCCTGCCGCCGCCTCGTCGGCGACGACCGGGGTCTCCACCGACGGCTCCGGCCGGTTCACGGTGGCGCCACCCGACCTCGCGACGGCGGGGGAGGACGCCACCATCGGCGAGCTCCTGGACCTGATCGGCGTCGATCTCTCCGCCGGGAGCGTGACGTTCCCCGCCACGACCGAGCCGGCGCAGATCCAGGTGGCCACCGCATCGCTGGGGATCGCCGGGGCCACCTTCGGCGAGGATTTCACGTGCGGCGACGTCGCGACGAAGGTGCAGCTGTGGGTGTACTCGGCCGACGCGGTGGCGACCGGCCAGGACGTGCGGGCCGTGGAGGTCGACCCCCAGGACACGCCGATCGCGCAGGACGGCATGGCGTTCGTCGTCACGGTGACGCCCGAGTCGTCGCTGCCGACCCTGCCGCCGTCCGCGCTTCAGGACTGAAGGACCGCCGTCCGCGCTCGTCGGCTGAAAGCGTGCTCCACTGAGCACGTGAGGGTCGTCGCAGGTTCCGCACGCGGTCGTCGCCTGGTCGCACCGCCCGGCAACGACGTCCGCCCCACGCTCGACCGGGTCAGGGAGTCGGTGTTCAACGCCCTCGGCTCGCTGGGCGTCCTGCACGACGCGATCGCGGCCGACCTCTTCGCCGGATCCGGTGCCCTGGGGGTCGAGGCGCTGAGCCGGGGCGCCGAGCACGTCACGTTCGTCGACAGCGCGAGGGCCTCGATCGACGCGGTCGAGACCAACCTCGACGCGACGGGGCTCGGCGACCGGGCCACCGTCCTGCGTCGGGACGTGCTCGACTCGGTCGGCGGCGCCGGCCGGGCGTTCGCCCGACCTCTCGACCTCGTGCTCGCGGATCCGCCGTACGCCTTCGACCGGTGGAGCGAGCTGGTGGTCGGTCTGGTCCCTCTGCTGGCGGAGGATGCCGTCGTCGTCGCCGAGTCCGACCGCTCCCTCGGAGGTGACGACGGCGAGCTCGCGGACGTCCTCGACCTGCACGGCGGGAGCGTCCTCAGGGAACGCCGGTACGGCGGTACGGTGGTCACGATGCTGACCTTCACGGGGTCCCCTCCCACCCTCCACGTGACCGATCCGCTCGACCGCGGAGCAGGTTCGTGACCACCGTCCTGTACCCGGGGTCGTTCGACCCGATCCACAACGGCCACGTGGAGATCGTGGAGACGGCGGCCCGGCTCTTCGACCGGGTCGTGGTCGCGGCCATGCGCAACCCGCAGAAGGGCGAGCCGCTCTTCTCCCTCGACGAGCGACAGGTGCTCATCGAGGAGTCGCTGGCGCACCTCCCCAACGTGGAGGTCACCATGTTCTCCTCGCTGGTCGTGGATCTGGCCCGGGACGTCGGCGCGTCGTTCATCGTCAAGGGGCTGCGGGCCGTGTCGGACTTCGAGTCCGAGCTGCAGATGGCCCAGATGAACCGGTCGCTGTCGGGAGTGGACACCCTGTTCATCCCGTCGGCGTCCAAGAACTCGTTCCTGGCGTCCAAGCTCATCCGAGAGGTCGCCCGCTTCGGGGGGAACGTGGACACGATGGTCCCCGGCCCGGTCTCGGCCCGGCTGAACGAACGCTTCGGAGGAACCCGATGAGCAACCCGGCCGACGAGTCCGGTCGCGCCGCTCCGCCCGAGCCCCGCAGGCCCGCGCAGTCCCGACGCACCGCATCGGGCAGCGACCAGTACCGCATGCCCGAGGCGCAGGAGATCCTCGAACGGGTCATCTCCATCATCGACGCCGCTCCCGGGATGCCGATGTCGGCGTCGGTCCGCGTCAACCGCGAGGAGCTCCTCGAGCTCCTCGACGACGCGGTGTCGCGGCTGCCCGACGAGCTGCGCTCGGCCCGCTGGCTCCTGAAGGAGCGCGAGGACTTCCTGGCCCGGACCCGTCGGGAGGGCGAGGACCTGATCGAGGACGCCCGCAGCCGTGTCGCCCAGATGGTCCAGCGCACCGAGGTGGTCAAGGCCGCCGAGCACCGGGCCCGCCAGATCGTCGAGGACGCCGAGGCGGTGTCGCGGCGGATGCGGCGCGAGACCGAGGACTACTGCGACCAGAAGCTCGCCAGCTTCGAGAACGTGCTGGCGCGCATCGCCAAGTCGGTCGCGGCCGGGCGCGACAAGCTGTCGTCGCCGCGGATCGAGGAGACGGAGCTGGCGGAGCTCGAGGGTCAGCCGACGGGTCAGGACCCGGCGGTGTTCGACCAGGAGTCCTGACGGTGGCGGCTCGACCGGCGGAGGCCGGGCCGCGATGAGCGTCGGCACGTCCGACCCGCGGCTGCGCATCGGCGTGGCCGACCTGCGTCGCCATCCCGGCGACCGCCTGGAGGTCGACCGGGACATCGACCTCGACGGCATCTCGGTCAGCACCGCTGCGGTGCCTCCCGGCCGGCCCGGCCACCTCGACGTCGTGCTCGAATCGCTGAGCGACGGCATCACCGTCAGCGGCACCCTGAGCGTCCCGTGGGAGGGGCCCTGTCGCCGCTGCCTGGAGGACACGACCGGCACGGCCGTGGCCGAGCTCCGCGAGGTGTTCTCCGATTCGCCGGTCGACGAGGACCTGCTGCCGCTCGACGGCGACGTCGTGGACCTGGGACCGCTGGTGCACGACGCCGCCGTCCTGGCGCTCCCGCTGGCGCCGCTGTGCCGCGAGGACTGCGCCGGACCCGACCCCGAGCACTTCCCGGTGGTCACCGGGTCCGACGAGGCGCCGCCGGCCGACCCTCGCTGGCCCGCACTCGACGAGCTGCGCTTCGACCCGGCCCCCGACGATCCGCTAGAGTGATCCGTCGCCCGCCGGACGGGCCGCGTGACCTCACGGTTCCGGAGCCCCCGGCCAGTCGCCACGACGAATCCACTGAACTCGACGCGCGAAGAGACGAACGATGGCAGTTCCCAAGAAGAAGACATCCAAGGCCAAGACCCGTAGCCGGAGGGCGTCCAACTGGACGGTCAAGGTTCCGTCCCGCAGCGTCTGCCCCCGGTGCAACGCCGTGAAGCAGCCCCACGTGGTGTGCGGCAACTGCGGTTGGTACGGCGGCCGCCAGGCCATCGACGTCGACTGAGCACCGACCTCGCTGCAGCGTCGTGATCCCGCGCCACCCGGCGCGTCCTCGCCCGTCGCGACGCGCCCGAACCACGTTCGGATCGACGCCTCAGGCGACTCGGGATGCCCGTCGCCCCAAGCTGAGAACGGTTACAGTGACCGGCCACACCACCCGGGTCGTCCCGGGTCCGACCGAGGAGAGCAGCAGCCACCGTGCCCGCTGAGACGCACGTCCAACAGGGTCCCATCGAGCGCCCCGAGGTCCTCCAGCTGGTCAAGGACCTGTTGGCCGAGATCCTCGAGATCGACCCGTCGACCATCGACGAGGGCGACTCCTTCGCGGAGGACCTCCACGCGAGCTCGCTCGCACTGATCGAGCTGGTCGAGGGGCTGGAGGCGGAGCTGGGAGAGCGCAGCGTCGGCTTCCGCATCGAGGACGAGGATCTCGAAGACCTGAAGACCGTCCGCGATGCCGTCGACTACGTCGTCGCCCGACTCTGAGGCCTCCGCTGCGACCGCGACGGACCTCGGCGCGTCGTCGCGTGCGGCGACCGCTGTGAAGGACGTCGCCGGGATGGACGACGCCGTCGGTGCAGGAGGTGCGGGAAGCGCCCTCGGACTGCTCCGCGACGAGCTCTGCCGCCGGATCGGCTACCGCTTCGTCGACGCCGCACTGCTCGACCTCGCGCTGCGCCACCGCTCGTGGTGCTCCGAGCACGGCGGGGTCGAGTCGAACGAGCGCCTCGAGTTCCTCGGCGACTCCGTGCTCGGCGTCGTCGTCACCGACCACCTGTACCGCGGCTCGCCGGGATCCAGCGAGGGCGTGCTCGCCCGTCGACGCTCCGAGCTGGTGTCCGCGACCGCCCTCGCCGGCGTTGCCCGCTCGGTCGGGCTCGGCGACGTGCTCCTGCTGGGCAAGGGCGAGGAGGCCACCGGAGGCCGGTCCAAGACCTCGATCCTGGCCGACGCCATGGAGGGCGTCATCGGAGCGGTGTACCTGGACGGCGGCATCGACGCCGCCCGGTCCGTGGTGCTCGGGTTGCTGGACGAGCGGATCGACGGCGTCGTGTCGGGCGACGTGGCGAGCGACCACAAGTCCCGGCTGCAGGAGGTGGCGGCGCACCGGTTCGGCGAGCTGCCCCGCTACGAGCTGAGCGAAGAGGGCCCCGAGCACGAGAAGGTGTTCCGCGCCGTCGTGCGCCTCCGGGGCGAGCGCTGGGGGAGCGGCGAGGGCCGCACCAAGAAGGAGGCCGAGCAGGCAGCCGCCCGCGAGGCCACCGAACACCTGTCCGCGCCACCTGGTGCGGCGGAGCCCGATGACGCCGGGCACCACGTCGATCGTGGGGAGGGGAGATCCGATGCCTGAGTTGCCGGAGCTGGAGCTGCTGCGACGAGACCTGGAACGAGAGGTCGTCGACAAGAAGGTCAAGGACGTGGAGGTGCCGGGGACGGGCTTCCTCAAGACGCCCGCCAAGAAGGCGTTCACCACTGCGCTCGTCGGCGCCAAGCTGACCAGCGCGGACCGCAAGGGGACCCTGATCGTCCTCGGCGTGGAGGACACCCACCTGCTGGTCCTGTCGCTCGGGGACAAGGCCAAGCTGGTCAAGGTCCAGGCCAAGGAGCCCGTCGAGACCGGGACCGGCCTCATCATCACGTTCACCCAGGGCGGGCAGCTGCGACTCGTGGACCCCAAGAAGGCCTCGACCGTCGAGCTCATCGCCACCGAGGCGCTCGAGGAGGTCCATCCGGAGCTGACGACCCTCGGCCTCGACGCGGTCGACGAACCGATCTCCTGGACCACGTTCGGCGAGCAGCTGCTGCGCCGCGACGGTCGGCTCAAGTCGGTGCTCATGGACCCCACGTTCCTGGTGGGGATCGGCCCGATGTACTCCGACGAGGTCCTGTTCCACTCGGGACTCCGCTACGACCGCCAGACGACGTCGCTGTCGGCGCAGGAGATCCGCCGCCTCTACCGCGCCGTCGTCGAGACGGTCCACGAAGCGGTGAAGTACGGCGGCACCTCCCTGGGCGACGACGGCTGGGTCAACCTCTCGGGCAAGCCCGGCGAGTACACGGAGTACCTCTCCGTCTACAAGCGCGACGGTGAGATGAGCCCGCGGGCCCGTGGGCCGATCGTGAAGACCCGGTTCGGCAGCGGCTACACGTACTACTGCGAGCAGACCCAGGTCTGACGGCGGGGAGAGCTGTGTTCCTCAAGTCCCTCCAGATCAAGGGCTTCAAGTCCTTCGCCGAGGCCGCCACGCTGTCGCTCGAACCGGGCGTCACCGTCGTGGTCGGTCCGAACGGATCCGGCAAGTCCAACGTGGTCGACGCCATCGGCTGGGTGCTCGGTGCCCAGGCGCCGTCGGCGGTGCGGTCCCAGAAGATGGACGACGTCATCTTCGCCGGCACCTCCAAGCTGCCCCAGCTCGGTCGTGCCGAGGTCTCCCTGACGATCGACAACTCGGCCGGACTCCTGCCCATCGAGTTCACCGAGGTCACGATCACACGCCTCCTGTTCCGCTCCGGCGACAGCGAGTACGCGATCAACGGCGTGCCCTGCCGACTGCTGGACATCCAGGAGCTCCTGTCGGACTCCGGAGTCGGTCGCCAGCAGCACGTGATCATCTCCCAGGGCAACATCGACGGCGTCCTGAACGCCCGGCCCGAGGAGCGACGGCTCATCATCGAGGAGGCCGCCGGCGTCCTGAAGTTCCGGCGCCGCAAGGAGCGTGCGGAGCGGCGTCTCCAGGCCACCGAGGCCAACCTCACCCGCATCAACGACCTGCTGCGGGAGGTGCGACGTCAGCTGCGCCCGCTGGAGCGACAGGCCGACGCCGCCCGTCGCCACGGCAGCCTGGTCGCGGAGCTCACCGCACTGCGGGTCCACCTGGCGGGCCGCGAGCTGCTGCGCCTGCGCTCCCAGCTCGAGGAGTCGTCGCGGACCCAGGCCGACCTGCGCGGCGCGGACCAGCGGTTCCGGGCGGTCCTGTCGGACCTCGACGCCCGCATCCTGGCCGCCGAGGCCCAGCTGTCGGCCCTCGGTGGACGCGATCTCGGCGACGTGCTCGTCCGCTACGAGAAGGTCGCCGAGAAGGGTCGCGGCCAGCTGGCGCTGCTCGCCGAGCGCCGTCGCAACCTCGACCGGGAGCTCGGCGCGTCGGTCGACGGCGCCGTCATCGCGTCGCTGGAGGCCGAGCACAGCCAGCTGTCGGAGGAAGCCGCCCAGATCGAGCGGGACGGCGTGTCGGTCACCGACGAGGTCGAGGCCCTGGCCGAGCTCGAGTCGGACCTGGCCGGTCGACGGGCGGCGTTCGCCGAGGAGTGGGGCGAGGGCGTGCCGGCCCCCTCTGGCGAGGCGTCGGCGGCCCGCGGCGAGCTCGCTGCGCTGCGCTCGGCGATCGACCGCACCTCGGCCGACCGGGAGCGTCTGGCGCTCCGGCAGGGTTCGCTGCGCGAGCGCGTGGAGCGCCTCATCGCCGAACGCGACGACACGGCGCGCACGGCCGAGCAGGCGGACGCCGAGGCGCCGGCGCTGGACGCGGCGGCGACGGCCGCCGCCGAGGCCCGCGCCGCCACCGAGCGGCAGCTGGCCGTCGCCGAGTCGACCGCCACCGACGCCGAGACCGATGCCTCGGCGTGGACCGCCCGCGCCGAGGCCCTGTCGCTCGCTCTGGACGAGGCTCGGCAGCGGGCCGGTGCCGAGCGCCTGAGCGGGCTCGACGGCGTTCTCGGCACGCTCCTGGACCTCGTCGACGTGGATCCCGGCTGGGAGGAGGCCTTCGAGGCCGCGGCCGGTGAGGCGCTCGGTGCGGTCGTCGTGGCCGACGTGGACGCCGGGCGCCGGGCGCTCGCCGCCCTCGAGAACGGCGACCACCGCGGCGCGGTGCTCGCCCTGGGAGCGACCCGCTCCACGACCGGCCCCGCGGCGCTGCCCGGCGGGGGAGAGCCCGTCCGGCGCCACGTCCGACCCGCGGCCGGAGCCGGCGTGTCGTCCACCGGGATCGACGCGGTGCTCGACGCCCTCCTGATCGATGCCGTCGTGGTCGAGGGCGACCTCGACGGGGCCATCTCGGCATCGCTGACGACGCCCGGCGCGGTCGTGGTCACCCGGCGCGGGGATCGCTTCGGCGCCGCAGGGTGGCGGCTCAGGGCCGCCGGCTCCGGCGCGACGGGCGCAGCCCTCGACGAGGCGAGGGAGCGCGCCGAGCGGGCCGTGGCCGAGCGCGACCAGGCCCGGCGAGGCGTGGAGACGGCACGGGGCGCGGTGGCCGAGGCACGCGACGCGGAGCAGCGAGCGGTGCGCGGACGGGACCGGGCGGTCGACGACCGCCGGGCGCTGGCCGACAAGGTGCAGCGCCTGGACTCCGACGCACAGGAGGCGGCAGGAGAGCTGGACGCCCTCGGCGCGCATCTCGACGAGCTCGTCGAGCGGCTGTCCCGGGAGCAGGTCCGGGTGGCGGAGCTGGCCGAGCGCCTGCCCGCCCTGGAGGCGGCCGAGGCCGAGCTCGGCGAACAGGCCCGACGGATGGCCGAGGCCCGCGAGCAGCTCGAGACCCGGGTCGCGGAGGTGCGGGCCCGACGGACCGACCTCGACGTCCGCGTCGCCGCCCTCGACGAGCGTCGCCGCTACGTCGGTGCCCGACTGGCCCAGGTCGGCGAGCGGCTGGAGCGCAACCAGGCCGAGGTGGCCGAGGCGGCGGACCGACGGATCCTGCTGGAAGCCCGGGTGGTCGCGACCGAGCGCCTCCAGGCGTTCGTGACGGACCGGCTCGCCGTGGTGGAGCCCACGTTGGCGTCGCTGCGCGAGGAGCGCCGCCGTCAGTCCGAGGCCACCCGGGAGGTCACCAACCTGCTCGACGGACTGCGGTCGGAGAGGACCACGGCCGAGCGGGAGCTGGAGTCGACCCGGGCCCAGCTCCAGAAGGCCGAGATCGCGGACGCCGAGTCCCGCATGCGCCTGGACACCGCCGTGGAGGCGCTGCGCCACGACCTGGACACCGAACCCGAAGCGGCCATGGCGACCGAGTGCCCGCTGCTGCCCGACGGGGTGTCGGCCCCGGCCCGGGTGCGCGAGCTCGAGCGGGAGCTGCGCCTCATGGGCCCGATCAACCCGCTGGCGTTGCAGGAGTTCGACGAGCTGTCGACCCGCCACACGTTCCTGGAGTCGCAGCTGGAGGACATCCGCCAGACGCGCCGGGAGCTGTCGAAGGTGATCAAGGCGGTCGACGAGGAGATCGTCAACGTCTTCGCCGCGGCCTACGCCGACGTGAGCCAGAACTTCACGCTGCTGTTCGAGACGCTGTTCCCGGGCGGCCAGGGTCGGCTGAAGCTGACCGACCCCGACAACCTGCTGGAGACCGGCATCGAGCTGGAGGCACGTCCGTCGGGCAAGAACGTCCGGAAGCTGTCGCTCCTGTCGGGCGGCGAGCGCTCGCTCACCGCGCTGGCGTACCTGTTCGCGGTGTTCCGGTCGCGGCCGTCGCCCTTCTACGTCATGGACGAGGTCGAGGCCGCGCTGGACGACGTGAACCTGCACCGGTTCCTGGACCTCATCGCCGAGTTCCGCGACGCGGCGCAGCTGATCGTCGTCAGCCACCAGAAGCGCACCATGGAGGCCGCCGACGTCCTGTACGGCGTGACGATGGAGCCGGCCGGCTCGTCCAAGGTCGTCTCCGAGCGCGCCGCCACCGTCCTCGACTGACCGTGAGCCCAACTCTGTCCTGCTGGGCACACCCGATCGGGTGTGCCCAGCAGGACAGAGCCGGTTCGGGTCAGGGGAGGCGGCTGAACCAGCGGAGCGAGAAGCCCGCACCGACGAGCAGCAGCACCAGGCTGAGGCCGACGAAGCGGTACGTGACCTCCTGCTCCTCCTCGTCGTAGCCGATCGTCGAGCCCAGCTCCGAGTAGACCGACCGCAGGTCCTGCGCCGTCTCGGCGGTGTAGGCGGTGCCGCCGGTGCCCTCCGCCAGGCCCCGCAGCTCGTCCACGTTGACCGGCACCCTGGTGCGCTGGCCCACGCCGTCGCCGTCGGTGTCGACCGTGATCTCGCCGTCCTGGGTGCCGTAGGCGATCGTGGAGATGGCCACGCCGGCGTCCTTGGCGATCGGGATGGCGTCCGCGGTGGGGAGCCCGACGGTGGTCTCTCCGTCGGACATCAGCACGACGGCTCCGTCGACCTTCTCGCCGTCGGTGCCGCGGGCCTGGTCCTCGATCACCTGCACGGCGAGCTTGGAGGCGTCGCCGATGGCGGTCGACTTGTCCAGCTCGAGCCCGTCGATCGCCGCGTTGACCTTGGCGTGGTCCTGGGTGGGCGGAACCAGGAGCTGGGCGCTGCCGGCGAAGCTGATGAGCCCGACGTTGAGCTGGTCGGGGAGCTCGTCGATGAACTCCTTGGCCGCGGCCTGGGCGGCCTCGATCCGGTTCGGCGCGACGTCGGTCGCCGCCATGGACAGCGAGGTGTCGATGGCCAGGACGATGGTGGATCGCTCGGACGGGACCTTCTCGGTCATGATCGGCTGGGCGAACGCCGCGACGAGCACGGCGGTGGCGAGGAGGAAGCATCCGGCCACGACGTGGCGACGCCATCCCGGCCGCTTGGGGGCCACGGAGTCGAGCAGCGCCAGGTTGGAGAACCGCACCGCGTACCGGGGCTTGGTGAACTGCAGCGCGACGTACAGGCCGGCGAGGCCGACGACGACGAGCAGGAGCCACAGTCGTTCGGGTTGGAGGAACCACTCAGTCATCGTCGATCTCAGTCATCTGGACCGTGGCGCCGTCGGCCACGGTGGTGTCGGATCCGTTCATCGTCCTGTCAGCTCCCGGCGTCATCGCGGTGCCGTGGTGGCGGCGAGCTCGGCCCGCTTACGTCGGCGGGACACGTAGCGGGCCAGGTCCAGCACCCAGTCCCCGTCGGTGCGCAGCTGGAGGTGGTCGGCACCCGCGCTGCGGATGGCGTGGGCGATCGTCGCCCGCTGGCGTGCGGCCGCCTCCGCGTAGCGGGCCCGGGTGGTGGCGTCGTTGGTGTTGACCTCGCGGACTCCACCGGTGGCCGGGTCGCTGAACTGCACCAGTCCGACGGCGGGCAGCTCCAGCTCCCGGGGGTCGACGACCTCGATGCAGAGGACCGCGTGGCGCAGGGCGACCGTCCCGAGCGCGGTGCGCCACACGTCGGGATCCTCGAGGAAGTCCGACAGCACCACGACGAGTCCGCGACGCGGAGCCACGGCTCCGGCGCGCTTGAGCGCACCGGCCAGGTCGCCGACCCCGGTCCCGTCGCCCCGGGGGGTGGCCATGATCCGCTCGAGGATGGCGAGCAGGTGGGTGCGTCCGTGGCGGGGCGGCACGGTGCTCAGCTGGTCGCCCTGGACGATCAGCGCTCCCACCCGGTTGCCGCCCCGGCCGGTCAGGAGACCGACCCCGGCGGAGGCCGCCAGAACCAGGTCCCGCTTCTCGCAGCTCGCCGTGCCGAAGTCCAACCGAGCCGAGCGGTCGACGACCAGCCAGGCCTCGAGCTCACGATCCGCGATGGTCTCCCGGATGTACGGGTCCTGCATGCGCGCCGTGACGTTCCAGTCGATGCGTCGGACGTCATCGCCGGGTTCGTAGGCCCGGGTCTCGCCGGGCTCGGTCCCGCGTCCGGGCACCAGACCCAGGAAGTCGCCGTGCAGCATGCCGTCGAGCTTGCGGTTCACGTCGAGCGTGAGGCGTCGCAGGATCTCCTCGGCCGGCCGGTCGCCGACGAGTCCCAGGGTGCGGGACAGGCCGGTCACTGCTGGCCGTTCCCCCACGAGGACGCGGCGACGCCGCCGGGGGCGGTCGCGTTCCACGCCGCCGAGTCGGTCGATCCGCCATAGTAGGGGTCGCCGCCCGACTGGGCGGGGCTGAGCCTCGGGGCGGGCACGGTGCCGAGCACGCGGGCGAGGACCTGCTCCACGTCGACGTCCTGCGCCAGCGCCTCGTAGGACAGCAGCATGCGGTGACGCATGATCTCGGGCGCCACGTCGAACACGTCCTGCGGGGTGAGGTACGTGCGGCCCCGGATGAGGGCGAGCGCCCGGCCGGCCTTGATCAGGCCGAGCGACGCACGGGGGCTGGCTCCGAGCTCGATGAAGGCCCGCAGCTCGGGGAGCCCGAAGTTCTCGGGCGTCCGGGTGCAGAGGACCAGGTTGACGGCGTACTCCAGCACGCTGCGGTCGACGAACACGTCCTTGGCCGCCGCCTGCAGCTGCTCCACCTGCTCGAGCGTGAGGGCCTGGTCCGCCGTGGGCGGGTTGGTGCCCATGCGCTGGACGATCTCCAGCTCCTCGGTGGGGCTCGGGTAGTCGAGCAGCACCTTCATCAGGAAGCGGTCGCGCTGCGCCTCGGGCAGCGGGTACACGCCCTCGGACTCGATCGGGTTCTGGGTGGCCAGCACCAGGAACGGCTCCGGAGAGGGGAACCGCTTGCCGCCGATCGTGACCTGGTGCTCGGCCATGACCTCCAGCAGGGCGGACTGGACCTTGGCCGGGGCCCGGTTGATCTCGTCGGCCAGGACGAAGTTGGCGAACACCGGTCCGAGCTCGACGTCGAACTGCTCGCTCGACGCCCGATAGATGCGGGTGCCCACGAGGTCGGCGGGCAGCAGGTCGGGGGTGAACTGGATGCGGGAGTAGCTGCCCCCGACGGAGGACGCCAGCGTCTCCACCGTGAGGGTCTTGGCGAGGCCGGGCACCGACTCGAGCAGGCAGTGGCCGCCGGCGATCAGGCAGGTGAGCACCCGCTCGATGGCGCGGTCCTGACCGACGATGACCTTCTTGAGCTCGAACAGCAGACGCTCGACGTCTGCTGCGGGAGTGGAGGTGTTGCTCTGCTGGTCCACTAGAGGTGTCGCTCTCTCCTGGTCGTGCGTCCGGACGTCCCGGCACGCTCGTCGTCGCCGGGACGTCGGCCCCGGCGACGGGTACGTCCTGGAACGGTACGGGCTCCTCACCCGCCTCCGTTGCCACGGAGCAGAAGTTGCTGATCCGTCCTTCAGCTATCCCGGCGTCCTGCCGGCGGCTCCAGGGGTCCCGTGGGGTCCGGTTCCGGCCCCGCGGACGGTCCGGTGGGCCGGGACCGGAGCACTTGTAGGCTCCCCGCCGATGGAACCACTCGTGATCCTCGGCATCATCCTCGCCGTCGTCGCCGTCCTGGCGGTGGTGGCCGGAGCCACGCTCGTCTCGCGTCGCGGTCGTGGGGAGTCCCTCGAACCGCCGGCGGACGTCGACCTCGACGCGATCGAGGAGCCGGCTGCGGACGCCGAGGCGCCGCGGGAGGTGACGAGGCCGTCGGATCCCGACACGCTGAGCGAGCCCGAGATCGAGGTCGTCGAGCCGCGGGGGTCCATGTTCGGCGGCACGGTGGAGATCACCGGCCCCGAGCTGACCGACGACGAGGTCGCCGCCAACATCGCGGCGGCGGAGGCCGCCGAGGCGGAGTGGGAGGCCGACCAGGCCGGCGACCTCGAGGAGCTGGTCCGGCCCACGTTCAGGGACCGCCTGGCGCGCGCCCGGTCGGCCTTCTCGGGCTACGTCGGATCGATCACGTCCCGCTCGACCATCGACGCCGAGTCGTGGGACGAGCTCGAGGAGGCGCTGATCCGTGCCGACGTCGGCATCGGCCCGGCGCAGGAGCTGCTGGACTCCGTGCGGGGCACGGTGAAGGAGCGGGGCATCACCACGCCCGACGACCTGATCTCCGCCGTCAAGGAGGAGATGAAGTCGCGGCTGGCCGGCCCCGTGGACCTGGCGTTCGCGGACACCAAGCCGACGGTCTGGCTGTTCGTCGGGGTCAACGGCGTGGGCAAGACGACGACCATCGGCAAGCTGGGCCGGCGACTCGCCGACCAGGACCTGGCGGTGGTGATGGCCGCCGGCGACACGTTCCGCGCCGCCGCCGCCGAGCAGCTCACCACCTGGGCCGAGCGCTCCGGCGCCGACATCGTGCGGGGTGCCGAGGGCGGCGACCCGAGCTCGATCATCTTCGACGCCATCGCCTCGGCATCCGCCAAGGGCGCCGACGTCGTCCTGGCCGACACCGCCGGCCGGCTGCACACCAAGTCCAACCTGATGGACGAGCTGGGCAAGGTCCGGCGCGTCGCCGACAAGGGCGACGGCACGGTCACCGAGGTCCTGCTCGTGCTCGACGCCACGACCGGCCAGAACGGGCTGCAGCAGGCCCGCCAGTTCACCGAGGCCACCGACGTGACCGGCGTCGTGCTGACCAAGCTCGACGGCTCGGCCAAGGGCGGCATCGTGTTCGCCATCCGCTCGGAGCTCGACATCCCGATCAAGCTGGTCGGTCTGGGAGAGACCGCATCCGACCTGGTCGACTTCGACGCCGACGAGTTCGTCGAGGCCCTGTTCGCCCAGGACTGACGTCGGGCGCTGCGGGCGTCAGGTCGGGCGGCCGGCGTAGCGGTCCGACAGGCGGTGGCTCAGCGGTCCCGTGAAGAACAGCAGCGCCCAGCTGGTCCGACCCCACGACGGGCCCAGGAGCACCGTGACCGGGATCGACGCCAGGAAGATGAACGGGGTGTCGGCCATGTCGAGGAGCCGTGCGGTGAGCTCCCGTCGGCTGGGCTGGTGTCGGAAGAGCCGCTCCCGGTAGGCCACGACGACCAGCAGCCCGGCGAGGACCGACACGACGGTGACGTTCGCCGCGTACACGATCGTGGCCACCGTGCCCTTGGAGTCGTCGGCGAAGTCGCTCAGGCCCTCGGTGGTGAACGGGATCAGGGCCACGAAGCCCAGCATCGTCATGGCGCACGCCACGAACCGTGCGTTCAGCGAGTCCATCGTCGCGACGAGCCGGTGGTTGATCCACCAGTAGCTGGTGATGACGACGAACGAGATGGCGAAGCAGACGAGCGACGACCACTCGTTCGTGACGAAGGCCGACCAGTCGTGCCAATCGGCGTCGGTGGGGTTGAGCGTGACGACCAGCAACGTCGCCGCGATCGAGTAGGTCGCGTCGAAGAACGCCAACGCCCGCCCGAACTCGACGCTGTCGCGTCCGTAGCGGCCGGGCGGCTCGAACGGGTTCGTCGTGCGGTCCGCGGCGTCGGCGTCGGGAGCGACGGGCATGGTCGTCCCGTCGGCCGGGATCAGTCCAGCCTGAGGATCTCGGGGAGGTCGGCCACGGTGTCGATCACGTGGTGGGCCCCGGCAGCTGCCAGCGTCGGCCTGTCGTGGGCGCCGCTCAGGACGCCGGTGACCACACCGGCGCCGGCGGCGAGACCGGCCAGCACGTCGAAGGCGGTGTCGCCCACAGTGGCCATCGCCCGCACGTCGGTGCCCCCCAGCCGGAGGAGGGCGGTGAGGTTGAGGTCTGGGTAGGGCCGACCCCGACCGACGTCCGCGGGCGACAGGGCCAGGTCCACGAGGTCGTCCCAGCCGAGAGCGGCCAGGATGGCGTCGCGGGTGGCGGGGGAGAAGCCGGTGGTGAGGGCCACCTTCACGCCGCTGCCGCGCAGGGACGCGATCGTGTCGGCGGCGCCGGGCAGCGGCTCGGAGCGGCCGGCGGCGACGAGGTCCGAGTACGCCGACTCGAACGCGGCGTTGGCGGCCTGGGCCGTGTCCTCGTCCCCGGGGAACAGCGCCCGGAAGACCGTGATCTTGGACTCGCCCATGGTGGCGACGACGTGGTCCATCATGGCCGGGAAGCGCTCGTCGTCCTCGCCGACGCCGAGGGAGCCGACCGCCGCGGTGAAGGCCGCGATCACCAGCCCGTCGTCCGCGACGGTGGTGCCCGCCATGTCCATGACCACGATCTCGGTCCTCATCGGTGAGCCTCCTCGGGGGGCGCGGCGCGCCCGTCGTCGTGTTCGAGCGGGACCGGGATCCCCATGTCGGACAGCGCCTCGCCGATCGCCGTCGCCGCGGCGGTCAGGACGTCGGGGGTGATCGCCCCGATGCAGCCGACCCGGAACGTCTCCTCGGTGGTGAGCTTCCCCGGGTACAGGACGAAGCCGCGCTCGCGCACCCTCTCGTACAGCTCGCCGAAGGACCAGCTCGGGTGGTCCGGAGCCAGGAACGTGTGGATGATCGGCGTGCGCAGCTCCGGCGCCAGGTACCGGCGGAAGGCCATCGCATCCATGCCGTCGCACAGCGCGACGCTGTTCGCGGTGTAGCGCGCCAGTCGAGCCGGGGCGCCGCCCTCCTCCTCGTACTGCACCAGGGCCTCTCGCAGCGCGGCGACCACGTGGGTCGGCGGCGTGTAGCGCCACTGCCCGGTGCGATCCATGTAGCGACGCTGGTCGAGGAGGTCGAGCGACAGGGAGTCGCAGTTGCCGGCGGTCGTCTCGAGGACGCCGTCGGGGAGGAGGACGAAGCCCATTCCCGGCAGCCCCTCGAGGCACTTGCCGGAGGCGGCGATCACCGCGTCCACGGCCGGGTGGTCGATGCCGGGGTCCAGCACTCCGAAGCTGCTCATGGCGTCGACGATCACCCGTCGCCCCGCCGCGTGGGCCACGTCCGCCAGCCGGGCGACCGGGTTGAGGAGCCCGGTGGACGTCTCGCAGTGCACGAGCGCCACGTGCGAGGCGTCGGGGTGGCGGTCGAGGAGATCGGCCAGCGCGTCCGGTTCCGGCGACGTGTTCCAGGCGCTCTCGAACACCACGACCTTCCGGCCGGCCTGCTCCGCCATGGCGGCGATGCGCTGCCCGTAGGCGCCGTTGACGAGCACCACCAACGTCGAACCGGCGGGGACCAGCGTCCGGACCGCCGCCTCGACCGAGAACGTCCCGGAGCCCTGGAGCGGCACGCACACGAGGCGCCGGCTCGCGTCGGCGGCGCGGACCAGCCGATCGCACACGTCCGCGGTCAGCTCGTTGAACTCGCGGTCCCAGGATCCGAGGTCGACCGTCGCGGCCCGTCGGGTGCGGGCGCTGGTCGTGAGGGGACCGGGGGTGAGCAGGACGGGGCGGGTGGGTCCGTCGTCGGCGACGTCGTCGGGTCCGGTCACCCGGTCAGGGTAGACGGAGCGCTGCGCTGCGGCGTTCGGCCGGCGCGTCCGGCCGACCGCTCAGCCGGCCGCTGCGGCGGCCTTCTCCAGCACCCGGAGGAACGTGTCGACCTCCTGCGCGCCCGGGACGAGGAGTCGCTCGTCGACCACGGTGGCGGGGACGCCGGAGATGTCGCGCTCCCTCGCGCCGGCCTCGTCCGCGCGGACCTCCTCCGCGTAGGCGCCCGACGACAGGACCTCGGTCGCGACATCGGCGTCGAGGCCGGCCCCGCGGGCGAGGTCCACCAGTACCGCGTGGTCCGAGATGTCGGCACCCTCCGTGAAGTAGGCGCCGAACACGGCGGTCACGAGCCGGTCCTGGGCCTCGGCCGAGACCGACGCGGCCCACTCGACCAGGCGATGGGCGTCGAAGGTGTTGACGCGCTGGGCCAGGTCGAACCGGTAGTCGATCCCCTCGGGAGCGCCGAGGGCGACGAGTCGGCCGGTCATCGAGTCGAACGAGCCGGGGCCGTACTTCCGCTCGAGAGCGCTGCGCAGGTCCTGCGGCTCCGGAGGAGCACCCGGATCGAGCTCGAACGCCCGCCAGCGGACCGTGACGTCGGTGTCGGGGTGGAGCTCACGGAAGCGGTCGAGGGCGGTGGAAAGGCGGCGTGAACCCAGGTAGCACCAGGGGCAGACCATGTCGGACCAGACGTCGATGTGCACGACTGGCTCAACGCCGCCGACGCCGCGATGTTCCCGGCTCCCGCACGGCGGTGCAGGGCCGGTAGCGTTGCCTCCCGATGTTCGAGTCACTCTCCGACCGTTTCGACGGCATCTTCACCCGGCTCCGCGGCAAGGGACGACTGTCCGAGGCCGACGTCGACGAGGTCCTGCGGGAGATCCGCCTGGCCCTCCTCGAGGCCGACGTCAACCTGACCGTGGTCAAGTCGATGCTCGCCCGCATCCGCGAGCGGGCCGTCGGCGAGGACCTCTCCAGGGCGCTCAACCCGGCCCTCCAGGTCAAGAAGATCGTCCTCGAGGAGCTGACCGAGACCCTCGGCGGCGAGACGCTGCGCATCACCTACGCGTCGAAGCCCCCGACGATCGTGCTCATGGCCGGGCTCCAGGGCTCGGGCAAGACGACCAACTCGGCCAAGTTGGCGCGCTGGTTCAAGGCGCAGGGCCGCAACCCGATCCTGGTCGGCGCGGACCTGCAGCGGCCCGCCGCCGTGCAGCAGCTCCGCACCCTCGGCGCCCAGATCGACGTCCCGGTGTGGTCCGCCGAGGACGACGTCGTCGCCTCGGGCCAGGGCGATCCGGTCGCCGTCGCCCAGGGCGCGGTGGAGGAGGCCCGCCGACGGGGTCGCGACGTCCTGATCGTGGACACGGCCGGTCGGCTGGCGATCGACGCCGAGATGATGGACCAGGTCCGCCGGATCTCCGACTCGCTCGATCCCGACTACACGTTCCTGGTCGTCGACGCGATGACCGGTCAGGACGCGGTCACGGTGGCCGAGTCGTTCCACGAGACGCTCGAGCTCGACGCCGTCATCCTGACCAAGCTCGACGGCGACGCACGCGGCGGCGCCGCGCTGTCGGTCAAGGAGGTGGTCGGACGTCCGATCGCCTTCGCGTCGACCGGCGAGAAGCTCGAGGACTTCGACCTCTTCCACCCCGACCGCCTGGCCGGCCGGATCCTGGGAGAGGGCGACCTGGCCACCCTGATCGAGAAGGCGGAGACGGCCTTCGAGCAGGACGAGGCCGAGGCGGCCGCCGCCCGGCTCCTCGACGGGACCTTCACCCTCGACGACTTCCTGGAGCAGATGCAGGCCCTCAAGAAGATGGGTCCGCTCTCCGGCGTCATGTCGATGCTGCCGGGCGTGCCGAAGGAGGTGCGCGACGTCGAGATCGACGACCGCCAGATCGCCCACGTGGAGGCGATCATCAAGTCGATGACGCCGGCCGAGCGCGTCGAGCCCGACATCATTGACGGATCCCGCCGCACCCGCATCGCCCGGGGGTCCGGCACGTCGGCCGGCGAGGTCACGCAGCTCATCACGCAGTTCAAGCAGATGCGCCAGATGATGAAGGAGATGGGCAAGACGCCGCGTCGCCGCAAGGGCAAGAAGGGCGGCGGCAAGAAGGCCAAGAAGGGCGGACGGGTCACCGCCAAGGGCCCGGCCCAGGTGAACAAGGCCGCCTTCACCCTCCCGACCCTGGAGGAGATGGAGGCCCAGATGCCCAAGGGCGGTGGGTTCCCCAAGCTGTCCTGACCGCGTCGCCGGTGGCCGTGCCGTGTCCGCGGCACGGATCGTCGAGGGCCGGGGAGCTTGCCTCCCGGGCTCCGGGCGACCATCATGGACCGCTGCCCTGCGTCCGAGGACGTGTCGCGTGCCCCGGCACGGCGGACGCCCGACCAGGCCCGCAGCTCGTCCGGCCCCACGGCCGGAGCGTGACATCCAGTTCGAGACAGACCGCACAACAGCAGAAGAAGGACAACTCCGTGGCAGTTCGACTCCGCCTCATGCGGATGGGCAAGAAGAAGCAGCCCACCTACCGCATCGTCGCCGCCGACTCGCGTTCCCCCCGCGACGGCCGGTTCATCGAGATCGTGGGCACCTACGACCCCCGCCGCGAGCCGTCTGCCGTGACCGTCGACAACGAGAAGGCCGTCGACTGGCTCCGCAAGGGCGCCCAGCCCTCCGAGCGGGTGCAGAAGCTGCTGCAGATCTCCGGCGCATGGGACGAGTTCCAGTCCGCCAAGGCCGGCAAGTGACCGACCAGGTCGAGGTCGACGAGATCGAGGTCGACGAGGTGGAGGCCGACGAGCCCCGCCCCGAGCACGCCGCTGCGGTGCTCGAGCACATCGCCAAGTCGCTGGTCGACGTGCCCGACGAGGTCCGCGTCGACATCGACGAGAAGGGCCGGCGCCCCCAGGTCAACCTCCGGGTCGCCGACGGCGACATGGGTCGCATCATCGGCAAGCGTGGCCGGATGGCCAACGCGATCCGCACGGTCACCCGGGCCGCGGCCGCCCACGACGGCGTCGAGATCGACGTCGAGTTCCTCGACTGAACGACGGTCCCACCGCCGTGCCCGACGGCCCGCCGCTCCTCGAGATCGGCCGCATCGCAAAGGCCCACGGGCTCAACGGCGAGGTCAATGTCGTCCTCGTGTCCAACCGGACCGAGCGACTGGACCCCGGCTCCGTGCTGTCGACCGATCGCGGCGACCTCACCGTCGCGTCGTCGCGCCCGCACGGCGACCGCTGGCTCGTGCGCTTCGCCGGCCACGACGACCGGTCGTCGGCGGAGGCGCTGCGCGGACTCGAGCTGCGTGCCGAACCGCTCGAGGACCCCGAGGAGCTCTGGGTCCACGAGCTGGTGGGCGCCACGGTGATCAGCTCCGACGGCGTGGAGCGCGGCACCGTGACCGCCGTGCAGGACAACCCGGCCGCCGACCTCCTGGTGCTGGACTCCGGAGCACTGGTCCCGGTGGTCTTCGTCGTGGACGGACCGACCGACGGCGTGGTGCACGTCGACGTCCCCGACGGTCTGTTCGAGCTCGGTTCGTGACGCCCGCCCTGGCCGTCGAGGACCGGAGCTGACCCACATGCGCATCGACGTCATCACGATCTTCCCCGAGATGGTCCGGGACTTCGCCGACCAGAGCCTGATCGGCAAGGCCCGGGCGAAGGGCCTGCTCGACATCCGGGTCCACGACCTGCGCGACGCCACCACGGATGTCCACCGCACGGTGGACGACTCGCCGTTCGGGGGAGGCGCCGGCATGGTGCTGACCCCCGGGCCGGTGTTCGACACCGTCGAGCGCGAGCAGCCGCCCCGCCCGCTGTTCCTCCTGGGCCCGGGCGGCCGGACCCTGGACCAGCCCTTCGCCCGCGAGCTCGCCTCGTTGGACGGGTTCTCGCTCCTCTGCGGCCGCTACGAGGGCGTCGACGACCGGGTCCGCACCCATCTGGTCGACGGGGAGCTGTCGATCGGCGACGTCGTGCTGGCCGGCGGGGAGGTGGCCGCGATGGTCGTCCTCGAGGCCGTCGGTCGCCTGGTGCCCGGGGTGATGGGCAACGACACGTCCGCGGACGAGGAGTCCTTCTCCCACGGCCTGCTCGAGCACCCGCAGTACACTCGTCCGGCCGAGTACCGGGGGTGGGAGGTCCCGGCGGTCCTCCGGTCGGGCGACCACGCCCGGGTGGCTCGCTGGCGCCTGGCCTCCGCCCTGGTGCGAACGGCGGAGCACCGTCCGGACCTCATCGCCGCCCGTGGTGGATTGACGCCAGCTGAGCTCCGATTGCTGGAAGAGTTCGACATGGAGCTTCCGGCCGACAGCGGTCCGGGGGCGGACGGGGCCGGCCGGGACTGAGCGGAGCGCCGGCGCCGGGAGAGGATGTCCCGTGTCGAACCCGATCACGGATCTCGATGGCACGACCGGCGGGGACCCGCCGCGGCGGCGCGGAGCGTGGCGGACGGCGACGGCGTGCGCCGTCGCGTCGATGCTCGTCATCGGCGCGGCGTGCACGCGCGACGTCGACGGTCGGGGAGCGCCGGCCGAGGTGGCCGGCGCCTCCACCTCCTCCTCCGTTCCTCCCGCGGACACCCCTCGGCACCCGTGCGCCGTCGAGCCGACGGGACCGGTCGAGTCCACCCCGGTTCCGGGGCTCCCGTCGGACGTGGACGTCACGTCGTTCGACGGGACGACGATCCGCGCCCACTGGTTCCCCGTCGGCGACGGGTCCGCCCCCGGCCCGACGGTCCTGATGGGACCGGGATGGGGCCTGACCGGCGACACCGACGTCGACGCCGTCGGCGTGCTCGGCGCGGTCAACATCGCGACGCTCCACGACGCCGGCTACAACGTCCTGACGTGGGACCCCCGGGGGTTCGGTGCGTCGAGCGGCAGCGCCGAAGTGAACTCGCCCGACGTCGAGGGCCGGGACGTGCGTCGGCTCCTGGACTGGGTCGCGGCCCGACCCGAGGCGCAGCTCGACGCGACGGGTGACCCAGCCGCCGGCATGGTCGGAGGCTCCTACGGCGGCGGCATCCAGCTGGTCACCGCGGCGATCGACTGCCGCGTCGACGCCATCGTGCCGATCATCGCGTGGAACTCGCTGATCACCTCGCTGTACAAGGACGAGACCTACAAGCAGGGATGGGCCGAGATCCTGAGCGGCGTGGCGGCGACCGCGGACCTGGACCCGATGATCGGTGAGGCCAACGCCCAGGGCCGGTCGACCGGCGTGCTCACCGACGAGCAGGTCGACTGGTTCGCGGCTCGTGGGCCGGGCGACTCGGTCGCGGCGATCACGGCGCCGACGATGGTCGTCGGCGGCACCGTCGACACCCTCTTCACGCTCGCCGAGGACATCGCCAACTACCGGTTGCTGCGCGACGCCGGCACGCCGGTCTCGATGTACTGGTTCTGCGGCGGTCACGGGACCTGCCTGACCGAGAAGGGCGACGAGGACCGCATGGTGCGCCGGATCGTCGACTGGCTGGACCGCTACGTGCGGCGCGACGAGTCGGTCGACACCGGACCTCGGTTCGACTTCCTCGACCAGGACGGCGATCGCCACGTCGCGGACGACTACCCGCTCCCGGCCGGCGAGCCCGTCGTGGCGACCGCATCCGGCCGGCTCGAGCTCGCGGCCGGGGGCGGATCGGGGCCGGCCGAGGTGCCGGCCGACAAGGTCGACATCCTCTCCGGGGTCGCCGGGTCCATCATCCCGTCGCCGGCCACCAGGTCGGTCGACGTGGCGATCCCGGTGACGGCCGACGCCATGGTCCTCGGCCCGCCGGAGCTCTCGATCACCTACGCCGGCACCGCGGCGACGGGGGAGCGCCCGACCCGGCTGTTCGCCCAGCTGGTCGACCGTGCGACCGGCGTGGTGGTGGGCAACCAGATCACCCCGGTCCCGGTCGTGCTCGACGGCGAGGAGCGCAGCGTGGCGGTCCCGATGGAGGTGGTCGCCCAACGGGTGGGGCCGGACTCGGACCTCCAGCTGCAGGTCGTCGCCACCACCACCCTCTACGGTGAGCCCCGCCTCGGCGGCACGGTGGATCTGCGCAGCATCACCGTCCGGCTGCCCACGGTCACGGGCTTCCGGGCCGGTTGAGGTGGTCGGCACCGGTGCCACCGGCGCCCCCACCGGTTTCTCCGACGACTGCAGACCCACTATCATCGACCCGCTGTGCGCCAGGACCGCCGGACGCGGTCCCACACGCCGACACACCGGTCGGCATGGGCGCCCCCCAGGAGATCTCCATGAAGACCACCGATGTCATCGACCAGGCCAGCCTCCGCACCGACATCCCCGACTTCGCGCCGGGTGACACGCTGAAGGTGCACGTGAAGGTGATCGAGGGCAACAAGGAGCGCGTCCAGGTCTTCCAGGGCGCCGTGATCGCCCGCCAGGGCGGCGGTCTGCAGGAGACGTTCACCGTCCGCAAGCTCTCCTACGGCGTCGGCGTCGAGCGCACCTTCCCGCTGCACTCGCCGATCATCGACAAGATCGAGGTCCACACCCGGGGCGACGTGCGTCGCGCCAAGCTGTACTACCTCCGCGACCGCGTCGGTAAGTCGGCCAAGATCAAGGAGAAGCGCGACTGATCGTCGCGTCCTGAGCCCGTCGGGCTCGAACTTCCCCCTCCGTCATCACCGCCGGACAGCCGGCGAGGGGGAACCATGGTCGAGGACACGTCGCGGCGCTACGACCAGCGCCTGCTGGGCCAGTACGGCGAGGACCGCGCACAGCGGTGGTACCTGGAGCGGGGCTACCTGCTCTACGACCGGAACTGGCGCTGCGCCGACGGCGAGCTCGACCTCGTCCTCGGGCTGGTCGAGGGACCCGTCCACACCGTCGTGTTCTGCGAGGTGAAGACCCGCACGAACCACCGGTTCGGGTCGCCGTTCGAGGCGGTCGGCCGGGACAAGCAGCGCCGGCTGCGACATCTGGCCCTGGTGTGGCTCGATGAGCACGACGTGCGGGCCCGGGACCTGCGCTTCGACGTCGCCGCCGTCACCAGCGGTCGGGTGGAGGTCCTCCACGACGCGTTCTGACGCCTCACGTGGCGCTCAGCGGCGTGGTGCGCGTGTGAGCCGGCGGTCCCAGCAGCCCCGGTGCCAGTGGCGGCGGAGGTCGGGGGCGTCCAACGGCACCGCCACGATGTGGCCCGTCCCGGCCGGGATGTCCCGGTTGCACCCGGGGCACACGTAGGACTTGGTCGCCTGGTACGGCTGGACGCGTCGCACCTCGCACTCGGCTGTCGCCGTGTAGTCGCGCACGTCCGAAGCTCCGGGGCAGCCGCGCTCAGCCGAGGAAGGCCCAGGCCAGCACGCCGAGCGCCACCACCAGCGCGGCCCCGACGTAGACGTAGTCCCAGTTCGAGCGCCGGTGCTGGTGGTGCGGGTTCATGCCCATGCCCAGATCATCGCGCCGCTGGTCCGGGACCGTTCGATCGGGTCTCGCCGCCCCACCGGCCCCCCTCACCCACCGCGAGCACGGTCCGGACCGGGTCGCGGTCCCCGGTCGGATCGTCTGCGTCGTGTCGGTGCGGGGGCCTAGGTTGATCCTCACCGACCCATCGGGTCGGGATCGCAGCTCACGGCTGCCACCGGTCCCCGCCGCCCGCGGGGCCTCGACCGCCTTCGAGGAGGCAGCCGTGCTCGCCATCTCCCACTCGGCCACCCTGATCGGCGTCCGCGGACACCGTGTCCGGGTGGAGGTCCACGTCAGCGAGGGGCTCCCCGCCTTCAACATCGTCGGCCTGCCCGACGCGTCGTGCCGGGAGTCCAGGGACCGGGTGCGCGCCGCCATGATGTCGTCGCGCTTCACGGTGAAGCAGTCCAAGACCACGGTGAACCTGGCCCCCACGCACCTGCGGAAGGTCGGCGCCGGCCTGGACGTCTCGATCGCCCTGGCCCTCCTCGTCGCCACCGGTCAGCTGGACGCCGAGCTGCTCGAGGGCCACGCCTTCATCGGGGAGCTGGGACTCGACGGCACGCTGCGCCCGGTGATCGGGATGCTGCCGCTGTGCGAGGCCGTGGGGGACCTGCGGCCGGTCGTCGCCGCCGACGACGCCGCCGAGGCGTCGCTCGTGCGGCCCGACGTGCGCTGCGCCCGGACGCTGACCGAGCTGGTGCGGGCGCTGAAGGGCGAGGATCCGTGGCCGATGGCCGACCCGCGTCCCGCCCCGGTCGTGCGGCCCGACGCCCCGGACCTGGCCGACGTCCAGGGCCAGGCCGTCGCCCGGCGCGCCCTCGAGGTGGCGGCCGCTGGAGGGCACCACCTCCTGATGGTCGGTCCTCCGGGCGGCGGCAAGACCATGCTGGCCGAGCGCCTGCCCGGGCTGCTGCCCGACCTGTCGGACCAGGCCGCGCTCGACGTGTCGCGGGTCCACTCCGCCGCGGGCGCTCTCGAGAGCAGCGCCACCCTTCTCCGGCGGCCACCTCTCCGGGCTCCGCACCACACCGCGTCCCTGGTCGCGCTGATCGGAGGCGGGTCGTCGGTCCTGCGGCCCGGTGAGGTCTCGCTCGCGAGCGGCGGGGTGCTGTTCCTCGACGAGCTGGGAGAGTTCCCCGCATCGCACCTGGACGCGCTGCGCCAACCGCTGGAGTCGGGGGTGGTCCGGGTGGCCAGGGCCCACGTGGGCGCCACCCTGCCGGCGCGCTTCCTCCTCGTCGCGGCGACCAACCCGTGCCCGTGCGGGATCGGGGTGTTCGGCCCGTGCCGCTGCAGCGCCGTCCAGGTCCAGCGCTACCAGCGGCGGCTGTCGGGACCGCTGCTCGACCGCTTCGACCTCGGGCTCTGGGTGGACCCGCCTCCGGCGTCGGAGGTGCTCGGCAGTCGGTCGGTGGGCGAGAGCACGGCGGACGTCCGTGCCCGGGTCGAGCGGGCGCGGGGGAGGGCCGCGCACCGCGGCGTCGTCGCCAACCGCCAGCTCCGGGGCGCCGCGCTGGAGCGCGCCGCCCCCTTGGGAGCCGACGCTCTCGCCGTCCTCCGCGACGGCCTGTCGGCCGGGCGGCTGACCATGCGCGGGGCACAGCGGGTCAGGGCGGTGGCGCTCACGCTGATGGACCTGGACGGGGTCGACGGACCGCTGGACGCCGAGCACGTGCAGATCGCCCTGTCCCTGCGCACCCACTCGCAGGCCCTGGGGGTGGCGGCATGAGCGGCGGTGGCCCGGGCCGTGACCGGCCGGGCCGCTCGCTGCGGACGCCCGACGCGGCGGGAGGGCCGCCCGAGGGTGATGTCCCGCACGAGGCGTACCTCGGTGCGCTGGCCGCCCTCCCGTCGGTCGGCAACGCGACGCTGCGGTCGCTGCTGACGCTGGGCGCTCCGGCGGAGGTGTGGGAGCGCGTGGGGACCGATCGGATCCCGTCGGAGATCCGGGCTGCGCTGGCGCCGGCTGTCCAGGCGGCGTCGAGCGGCTGGGCCGCAGCCGCCCGATCGGTGGACCCGGTGGTGCAGTGGCAACGCTGGCGCGCCCGGGGGATCGGCGTCATCTCGATCGGGTCGCCGTCGTACCCGCCGTGCCTGGCCGGCGACGTCGACCCGCCGATCGTGCTGTTCCACCGCGGCGACGTCGACGTGCTGGCAGCCCCGCGCGTGGCCGTCATCGGCACCCGGCGCGCCACCGGCTACGGACGGCGCCTCGCTCTCGACCTCGGCCGCGGCCTGGCGGAGTCCGGCGTGTGCGTGGTGTCGGGCCTCGCCCTCGGCATCGACGCCGCCGCGCACCACGGTGCGGTGGCCGCCGCGGAGTCCCAGGGGCCGGCCGCGGCCGCCGGCCCGGCGGCCGTCGTCGGCGGTGGCGTGGACGCACCAGGCCCCTCGACCAACGCCGATCTCGCCCGGCGCGTGGTCGAGCTCGGCGTGGTGCTGTCGGAGGCTCCGCCGCGCACCCGACCGGCGCCGTGGAGGTTCCCGGTGCGCAACCGGATCCTCGCCGCCCTCGCACAGGTGGTCGTCGTGGTGGAGTCCGCCGAGCGCGGCGGATCGATGGTGACGGTCGAGCACGCCCAGCGACGGGACCGGACGATCCTCGCGGTCCCGGGGCCGGTGGGCAGCCCGGCGTCGTCGGGCACCAACGACCTGATCGCGGACGGAGCCGGGGTGTGCCGGGGCGTCGACGACGTGCTGGTCGCGCTCGGGATCTCGGCGGCGGCGACGGGCCCGTCCCTCGGGGAGCAACGCCCCGAGCCGGCGGGCGACGCCGCCGCGGTCCTCGGTGCGCTCGGCTTCTCGCCGACGAGCATGGAGGCCCTGGCCCGCGACGCCGACCTCGACCTCGCTCGCCTGTCGGTCGCTCTCGGAGAGCTGGAGCGGCTCGGCTGGGCCGAGCGCCGCGGCCCGTTCGTCGAACGTGTGGCCCGTCCCGGCGCCGGTCCGCCCGGTTGAGGCGAGGTGCTCGTAGGGTCCGGAGGCAGCGGTTCGTGCGCACGACGGGGGCCTCCTCGCAGTTCGGGAGTGCCATCACGGAGCGCGCTCGCTACGCTACGGAGAGAAGTCATCAACGAGGCGAGGGCGTACAAGGTGCCGGACGGGATGTGGGAGGTCGAGGAGTTCGTGGCGGCGGTGCCGCTCGCGCCCTCGACGCTGGACGTCTACGCCCGCGACGTCCGTGCCTTCATCGACTGGTTCGAGTCCGATCGGGACGACGCCGCCGGCCCGTCCGCGGTCGACCGTGACGCCGTGCGGCGCTACCTCGCCCACCTCTCGGCGGAGCGCAAGGCGTCACGGACGATGGCCCGCTCGATGGCGTCGCTGCGGCGCTACTTCGGGTGGTGCGTGCGCCGCGGAGCGGTCGCCGTGGACCCCACGACCGGGGTCAGCGCCCCGGCCGGACCGGCCCGCCTTCCTCGAGTGCTGCGCGCCGACGAGCTGCACCAGGTCCTCGACGAACCGCCGGCCTCCGACGACGGCGTCGTCGCGGATCGTGACGACGCCGTGGTCGAGCTGCTCTACGGGTCCGGCCTCCGCGTGTCGGAGCTGTGCGGACTCGACGTCGACGACGTCGACCTCGCCCGGTCCCGGGTGACCGTGTGGGGCAAGGGCTCCAAGCAGAGGATCGTCCCTCTGAGCGGCCCGGCCCACGACGCTCTAACCAGGTGGCTGGACCGCTCCGGCGGCCGGCTCCGCTGGATGACCGAGGTCGCCCCGGCGGTGCCGCTCGACGCCGCCACGGCGGCCCTGTTCCACAACCGACGCGGGAACCGGATCGGCGCCCGCGACGTCCGTCGACTCCTCGACCGCCGCTCCCCGGTCCCGACGCACCCGCACGCGCTGCGGCACACCTTCGCCACGCACCTGCTCGACGGGGGAGCGGACCTCCGCGTCGTCCAGGAGCTGCTCGGCCACTCCGACCTCGCAACGACGCAGGTCTACACCCACGTCAGCAAGGACCGGCTCAGCCGGGTCTTCCGAGAGAGCCACCCGAGGGCCTGATGACCACCCGAACGCGGACCGAGGACACGACGACCGACGAGGAGCTCGACCGGCTCTGGGCCTCCTACAAGGAGAAGGGCACAGCCCGGTCGCGCGAGGCGCTCATCGTGCACTACTCGCCGCTCGTGAAGTACGTGGCGAGCCGCCTGGCCGTGGGCCTGCCCCAGAACGTGGAGCAGTCCGACCTGGTCAGCTACGGGATGTTCGGGCTGATCGACGCCATCGACAAGTTCGAGCCGGAGCGCGGCTACAAGTTCGAGACCTATGCGATCAGCCGGATCAAGGGCTCCATCCTCGACGAGCTCCGGTCGATCGACTGGGTGCCCCGGTCGGTGCGGTCCAAGGTGCGCCAGATCGAGCGCGCCTACGCCAAGCTCGAGGCCAAGTTCCACCGCGCCCCGTCCGACGAGGAGCTCGCCGGCGAGCTGCGCTGGACCGACGACCAGCTCCAGACCGCTCTCAACCAGATCTCCAACGTCGGGCTCGCCGCGCTGGACGAGATCCTCACCGGCTCGGGCGAGCGCGGCGAGTCGATCACGCTGGGCGACACGATCGCGGACCGCTCGTCGCACGGCCCGATGGGCGCCTTCGAGGTGGCCGAGACCCGTCAGCTCCTGGCCCAGGCCGTCAACGGGCTCCCGGAGAGGGAGAAGATCGTGCTGACGCTCTACTACTACGAGAGCCTCACGCTGCAGGAGATCGGCCGCGTCCTCGGCGTGACCGAGTCCCGCGTCTGCCAGATCCACACCAAGGCCGTGCTGCACCTGCGCAGCCGCTTCAACAGCATGGATCGCATCCCCGGCTGAACCGCCGGCCCTGCTGTGTCCCGCACGGAACACCCGAACGGGTGTGTCCTGCAGGACAGAGCCGGGTGCGTGCCCCCAGGCCTTCCCCCATCGCCGCCCGGACCGCCGGGCCGAGCAGCGGGAGAGCGCCGTGCGCGCCGCCATCATCGTCACCTCTGCCGTCCTCACCTCCGTGGTCGTGGCCTCCGGACCCGCGGGCCCACTCGGCTCGCCCCGTCCCGACGGCGGCATCCGGGCGGGGGAGGAGGCCCGTGCGATCGCCGCAGCGGTCGCTCCGCCCTCCGAACCGCCGTACTCACCTCCCGTCGACGGCGAGGTCACCGATCCGTTCCGGCCGCCGGCCACGCCCTACGGACCCGGCAACCGCGGCCTGGAGTACGCGATGCCACCCGGTTCCCCGGTCCGGGCGATCGGCGACGGCGTCGTCGCGTTCGCCGGGCCCGTCGCCGGGCGTGGCGTGGTGGTCGTCGAGCATCCCGACGGCCTGAGGTCGTCGCTGACCGGGCTCTCGGCGATCTCGGTCCACGTCGGCGACCCCGTCCGCCGCGGCCAGCTGGTCGGCCGCTCGGCGGCCATCCTCCACCTCGGTGTCCGGCGGGGCGACGCGTACATCGACCCCGCCTCGCTGTTCGCCGAGGGAGCTCCCCGCCACGCCGTGCTCGTGTCCGTCCCGGGTTGACCGCGATCCCTCGGCGACGACGATCCCGTGATGGTGCGGCCGGACGCACCCGACTACACTCTTCCGTCGGCCCGGAACCGGGCCGCCGGACCCGACTGCGATCGGGTCCGGAGAACAGACCATCCTCGCCCGGACGCTCTCTTCGGTCGCCGTTCCCGCTCCAGCGGGCGGTGTCGTGTCCGGGTCTCGTCGAACCGAAGGGGAGGAGAACCACACATGTCTGCTGTCGTCAGCATGAAGCAGCTGCTCGAGGCCGGGGTGCACTTCGGTCACCAGACCCGCCGCTGGAACCCGAAGATGAAGCGCTTCATCCACGGGGAGCGCGGGGGCATCTACCTGATCGACCTGCACCAGACGCTCTCGGGGATCGAGAAGTCGTACCTGTTCGTGCGGGACCTGGTCGCCAACGGGGGCACCGTCCTCTTCATCGGCACCAAGAAGCAGGCCCAGGACTCGATCCAGGGCTACGCCGAGAAGTGCGGGATGCCCTACATCAACCAGCGCTGGCTGGGCGGCATGCTCACGAACTTCGAGACCATCTCCAAGCGCGTCGCCAAGATGAAGGAGTACCAGCGCATGCGGGACTCCGGTGAGTTCGAGGCCATGCCCAAGAAGGAGGCCCTCCTCCACACCCGCGAGCTGGACAAGCTCGAGCGCAACCTGAACGGCATCCGCGACCTGGAGCGCCTTCCCGACGCGGTGTTCATCCTGGACACCAAGAAGGAGGACATCGCGGTCACCGAGGCGAACAAGCTCGGCATCCCCGTGGTCGCCGTCGTGGACACCAACTGCGACCCCGACATCATCCAGTACGTCATCCCCGGCAACGACGACGCCATCCGCTCCGGCAGCCTCCTGACCCGCGTCATCGCCGATGCCGTCATCGAGGGTCGCCTCATGCGGTCCAAGACGCACCCCGAGACCGCTCCGCGTGAGCGCTCCGCCGAGGAGAAGGCCGAGAAGGACGCGGAGCAGGCCCGCGCCCAGGCCGAGGCCCGTCAGGCCGCAGCCGAGCGCGAGGCCCGAGTGCTGGCCGCTCGCAACGCCCCCGAGGACGAGGGCTCGGTCCTCAAGGAGGGCTCCGCCGACTCCGACGTGGCCACCGCTGCCGCCTCCGCCAACGAGGTCGCGGCCGAGGAGCTGTCGCTCGACGGCGGGCCCGCCGAGGCCAGCCCCGTCACCCCCCACACCGAGGAGCACTGATGGCCGACATCACCGCAGCTGACGTCAAGTCCCTCCGCGACGCCACGGGCGCCGGGATGATGGACGCCAAGAAGGCTCTGGTGGAGGCCGATGGCGATCGCCAGAAGGCCGCTCAGATCCTCCGTCAGAAGGGCCTGTCGAAGGTCGCCACGCTGGAGGACCGGGAGAACAACCAGGGCGCCGTCGCCGTCGCCTCGTCCGGCAACGTCGCGTCGCTGGTCGAGCTCAAGTCCGAGACCGACTTCTCCGCCAAGGCCGCCGACTTCGTCGAGCTGACGCAGCGCCTCGCGGATGCCGTCCTGGCCGACGGCGAGGGCGCCATCGACGCCCTGAAGGACGACATCGACAGCCTCAAGATCGCCAAGCGGGAGAACATCGAGGTGGGCAAGGTCGTCCGCTTCGAGGCCGCGGACGGCAACGTGCTCGACGCCTACGTCCACATCCAGGACGGTCGCGGCACCAACGCCGTCCTGCTCGAGGTCGAGGGCTCCGACATGGAGACCGTCCACGAGATCGCTCTGCACGTGGCGTTCGCCAAGCCGTCGGCGCTCGATCGGGACGAGATCGACCCCGCCCTGGTGGAGACGGCCCGGTCCGGCTTCGAGGAGCTGACCCGCAAGGAGGGCAAGCCCGAGCAGGCCGTGCCCAAGATCGTCGAGGGTCGGATGAACTCCTGGTACGCCGAGCGCGTGCTCCCCGAGCAGGGCATGTTCGGGGACAAGGAGACCGTCCAGCAGCGGCTGGGCGACGCGAAGATCGTCCGCTTCGCCCAGGCCTACATCGGGGGCTGACGGTGTCGACGCCTCGCTGGGGACGCGTGCTGATCAAGCTCTCCGGCGAGGCGTTCGCCGGCGACGCCGGCGTCGGCATCGACGGCGACGTCGTGTCGTCGATCGCCTCCGAGATCGTCGAGCTCAAGGCGCACTTCGACGTCGACGTGGCGATCGTCGTCGGTGGCGGCAACATCTGGCGGGGGATGACCGGCGAGGGCGCCGGGATGGACCGGGCCCAGGCCGACTACATGGGCATGCTCGCGACCATCATCAACGGTCTCGGTCTGCAGGAGACCCTGGAGCGTCTCGGTCAGCCCACCCGGGTGCAGACCGCCATCCAGATGGCCCAGGTCGCCGAGCCCTACATCCGCCGACGCGCGATCCGCCACCTCGAGAAGGGCCGGGTCGTGATCTTCGTCGGCGGCACGGGCAACCCGTTCATGACCACCGACACCACCGCCGCGCTCCGCGCCGCCGAGATCGACGCGGACGCCATCCTGATGGGCAAGAACGGCACCGATGGCGTCTACACGGCCGACCCCAGGCTGGACCCCGACGCCGAGTTCCTGGCCGAGGTGAGCTACATCGACGTCCTCAACCGCGGGCTCAAGGTGATGGACTCCACCGCCATCTCGCTGTGCATGGACAACGAGCTGCCGATCTGCGTGTTCGACCTGATGGGTCGGAACCTGCACGCGATCCTCGACGGCGACCGGGTCGGCACGATCGTCTCCTGAGCTGTCCGGCCCCGATCGTCCCCTGCGACCGCTCCGGACCGCCGCGTCCGTCCGGAACCGGTCGACCCTCCGGCTCGCCCGCGCCCGGGCCGCACGAGGTGTCTCCACCGTCGGTGCGGGTTGTGGGAGGCTGACCCCGTGAGTGACGAGTTGATCGAAGCCGTGCTCGAGGATGCCGGCGAGCACATGGAGAAGGCCGTGGCGCACGCCCGCCACGAGTTCGGCGGGGTGCGCACCGGACGGGCCAACCCGGGCCTCGTGGAGAAGCTGCCCGTGGACTACTACGGCTCGGCCACGCCGCTCCAGCAGCTCGCCAGCTTCTCCATCCCCGACGCCCGGATGCTCGTGATCACGCCGTTCGACAAGAGCTCGATGGCCGGCATCGAGCGGGCCATCCAGGACTCGCAGCTCGGACTCAACCCCTCCAACGACGGTGTGGCGATCCGGCTGGCGTTCCCCCCGCTCACCGAGGAGCGGCGCAAGGAGTACGTGAAGCTGGTGCGGTCGAAGGCCGAGGAGGGTCGCAACGCCGTCCGGGGCGCCCGCCGTGACGCGCGCAAGGACCTCGAGGCCCTCGAGAAGGACGGTGACATCTCCTCCGACGAGATGCACCGCGCCGAGGCCGACCTCGACAAGCTGACCAAGCGGTACGAAGCAGCCATCGACGAGGCGCTCGACGCGAAGACCGTCGAGCTCCTCGAGGGCTGATCGACGTGGATGGGGTAGGAGGACTGCGATGACGGACCAGGACGATCCCGGCCGGATCGAGGAGCCGCGCTCCGAGGGCGTGCGCATCATCGGTGCCCAGGAGGCCGCCGAGGCCGCCGGACGGTCCGACGTGGCCCGTCGGCGCCGCCGCGGCGAGAAGCGCTACGGCGACCGACCCGACCAGCCGGAGGCGACCGACGACCTCCCGACGGTGAGGATCTCCACGAGCGACGCCGGGGATCCCGCCGGCGACCCGTTCTCCGACGGTCCGGTCGTGTCCCCTCGCGCCGAGGAGCCCCGGTGGGCCGACGACGACGGTCGCTCCCACGGATACGGACACGCCCGTGCGCTGCCCGCCGAGGAGCCCGAGTTCGAGCCGGTCGACGCCGTCCCCGAGTGGGACACCGCCCCGGAGTGGGACACCACGCCGGAGACCGACACGGCGCCGAGCCGCGGCGACGACCTGTTCGCGGACCCCGACGACTCGTTCGTCCTGCCGCACTGGACCGAGCCGGCGACGGGCCAGGTCCCCAAGGTCGTCATCGGCGACGACGCGGAGGAGGACGAGCCGACCGGCAGCTTCGCGTCGGCTCCTCGCTGGCGCGACGAGGCGGAGCGCCACACCGAGACCGACTTCGACGACCTGTTGGACGACTCGCCGCGGCTCGGTGCGCTCCGAGGAGCGGACCTGCGCGACGACGAGGACGACGACTTCTTCTTCGACTCCGAGGTCGACCGCGACCCCATCGAGGCGTTCGCCCCCGACGACGACGTGTCGACACTGGACGAGCGGCGGCCCGCCCGTCGCCAGCGCAGCCGGCAGGGACCTCCCGACGACGGCGGCTCGGGCTCCGGGCCCGACGACGGCGGAGTCGGCGGGGATCGGAACCTGATCACCGCGGTCGGCGTCGGCATCGGCCTCGTGGCCGTCGGGTTGCTGTGCTTCAAGCTCGGCGGCCTCGCCACCACCGCGCTCGCGTGCGTGGTCGTCGGCGCCGCCGCCTACGAGTACTTCGGGACCGTCGAGTCCCGCGGCTTCCAGCCGGCCGGCCTGCTCGGCCTGGTGGCGACGGTCGGTCTGATGATCGCCACCTACACGTCGGGCCTCAACGCCTATCCGGTCGTGCTGACCCTGACCGTCGTCCTCGGCCTGCTCTGGTACCTGTGGGTCCAGCCGGGAGAGCACTCGGTGCGCAACCTCGGCATCACGCTGCTCGGCGTGATGTGGATCGGGTTCCTGGGCTCGTTCGCCACGCTCTTCCTGGGCCTCGGCAAGGTCGTCGAGGACGCCACCGGAGCATCGTCGAACATCGGCATCGGCGTGGTCATCGCCGCCGTGATCGTGGCGGTCAGCCACGATGTCGGCGCCTACTTCATCGGGCGCTACTTCGGGCGCACGCCGCTGTCGGCCGCCAGCCCCAACAAGACCCTCGAGGGCACGGCCGGCGGCGTGGCCGTGGCGGTCGTCGTCACCGTGGTCGTCGTCGGCATCTTCGGCATCGCCCCGATCGGCGGCGACATCTTCCGGGTGTTCGTGTTCGCCCTGCTGTGCGCCGTCGTCGCCCCGATCGGCGACCTGTGCGAGTCGTTCGTGAAGCGGGACCTCGGCATCAAGGACTTCGGGTCGATCCTGCCGGGCCACGGCGGGGTCATGGACCGCTTCGACGCCCTGCTGTTCGTCCTACCCACGGCGTACTTCGTCACCCTGCTGTTCGGCACCTGGACCGGCGGCTGAACGGTCCCACCTGACCGGTTCAGGCCTGCCGCGACCGGTTCGGCACGGCCCGACTCGTCGGACCGGCCGAGGTCACGCCATCGCCAGGGCCGTCCGGATCAGGAACCACACCGAGAACACCACCAGCAGGACGCCGAACGCCCGCTGCAGCCGGACCGTCGGCAGGTGGCGGGCCAATCGGCTCCCGGCGACCACGCCCGGGATCATCCCGATCGAGAACGCCGCGGCCACGGCCCAGTCGACGTCACCGACGAGAGCGTGGGTGGCGAGCGTCGGGACCGTCAGTCCGGCGGCCACGACCAGGCTCGTCCCGGTGGCCTCGTTCATGTCGAGGCCGAAGGCCAGGAGGAAGAGGGGCACGAGCAGGAAGCCCCCGCCGTTGGCCAGCAGCCCGGCGAGGAAGCCGGCGCCGGCAGCCGCCACCAGGACCAGCCCGAGTCGGTCGCGCCGCGCCGCGGCCGCGGCTCGTCGAGCCGGGTCGTTTCCGAGCGGCCGGAGGACCCGGAGGCCGATCACTCCGAGGAGGGCACCCGACGCCACCACCAGGAGCGGCCCGCCGAGGCGGTGGCCGATGATCGAGCCGACGATCGCCGCCGGGACGGCACCGGCGAGCGAGGTACGTGCCATGCGCCAGTCGACCTTGTCGTGTCGGGCGTAGCTCCACGCCCCGGCGACCGAACCGGGCAGGAGTGCCGGGAGCGGTCCGACGACCGCCGCCATCCCCGGCACGCCGATCAGGGCCAGCACCGGGGTGGCGAACGCGGCTCCGACGCCGAACAGCCCGTAGAGGGCGCCGACGCCGAGCCCGACGAGGGAGATCCAGGTGGTCGGCGTGCTCACGACATCATCCAACGACGGGCCGTCCCATATGTCCAAGACCGATTCGTGATGGGATCGATAAGCTGGAGTGATGGACCTCCGTCAGCTCGGCTACGTCGTGGCCATCGTCGACCACGGGGGCTTCACCGCCGCGGCGCAGGCGAGTCACGTCTCCCAACCGGCGCTCTCCCAGTCGGTCCGGTCCCTCGAGCGCGAGCTCGGCGTCGACCTGTTCCTCCGCACCGGTCGATCGGTCCGACTCACCGCGGCGGGTGAGGCCTTCATCGGCCCGGCCCGTCGGACGTTGCGTGACGCCGGCGCCGTCCGGTCCGCGGTCGACGAGGTCAGGGGGGTCCTGGCGGGCCGCCTGGACCTGGTGTGCCTGCCGTCGCTCGCCGTCGAGCCGCTCGCCGATCTGGTCGGCTCGTACCGCAGGGCCCATCCCGGCGTGCGAGTCGCGATCCTGGAACGGGCGGACCCGTCGGCGTTGGTGGACTCGCTGCGACGAGGGGACGCCGAGGTGGCGCTCACGGAGCTGGCGGGGGAGCACGAGGGACTCGACGCCGTCGAGCTCGAGGTCCAGGAGCTGGTCGCCGTCGTCCCGGTCGCGCTGCTGCCGCCCGAGGGGTCGGGTCGCGCGCCGAGGTCCCACCGGATGGCGGTGGACGACCTGGCGGGACTGCCGCTCGTCTCCTCGCCACCGTCGACCTCGGTCCGTCGGCTGCTCGACGACGCGCTCGGCGCCGTCGGTGGTCCGCTCGAGGTCGTCGTCGAGACCGACCACCGCGAGACCATCATCCCGCTCGTCCTCGCCGGTGCCGGTGCCGCGGTCCTCCCGCGCGGCTCCGTGGAGCACGCACTGGGCGCTGCGTCGGGCCACGCGGACGTGGTCGTGATGGATCTGGACCCGCCGGTCCGCCGCCGCACCGGACTCCTGCATCGCCACGAGGGCCTGTCGCCCGCGGCCCGGGCGTTCGTCCGCGTGGCCACCGCCGGGGCCGCCGCGCCGCCGTCGCCGCCGGACGGCGGCTGAGGGGACTCCCGGGCACGGGCCCGGACCCGCCGTGTTCCGGACGCAGGCGTCGGTACGATGGCGGGCGCATGACGAGCAACCCGACCAGCGTCGCCCTCATGGGGTCCACCGGCTCGATCGGGACCCAGACGATCGACGTCGTCGAGGCGGAGCGGGACCGCTTCCGCATCGTGGCGATCGGTGCCGGGTCCGACGTCCGCACCCTGGCCGCCCAGGCGGAGCGCCTCCGTCCGGACGTGGTCGTGGTCGCGGATCCCGCCCGGGTCGCCGAGCTGCGCGACCTCGTCCCCGCCGGCGTGCGCGTCGACGGCGGCGCGGACGCGCTGGCCGCTGCCGCGGCGGATGCCGACGTCACCGTGAACGCCGTCGTGGGCTTCGCCGGACTGCCCGTCACCATGGCCGTCCTCCAGGCGGGCAAGCGCCTGGCCCTGGCCAACAAGGAGTCGCTCATCGCCGCCGGTCCCGTCGTCCGGACCGTGCGGAACACGCCCGGGGCGGAGATCGTCCCGGTGGACAGCGAGCACTGCGCCGTGCACCAGTGCCTGCGCGCCGGCGAGGGCACCCGTCGGCTGTCGAGGATCGTGCTGACCGCGTCGGGCGGCCCGTTCCGGGGCCGGACGGCTGAGGAGCTCGCCACCGTCACGCGGGAGGAGGCGCTCGCCCACCCCACGTGGAGCATGGGCCCGAAGATCACCGTCGACTCGTCCACGCTCATGAACAAGGGCCTGGAGGTCATCGAGGCCCACGAGCTGTTCGACGTGGACTACGACCACATCGACGTGGTGGTCCACCCGCAGTCGATCGTCCACTCGATGGCCGAGTTCACCGACGGCGCCACCATCGCCCAGCTCTCCATGCCCGACATGCGGCTGCCGATCGGCTACGCGCTGGCCTACCCCGACCGCATCGGCACGCCGTTCGGAGGCATGGACCTCACGCAGCGGTTCGAGCTGAACTTCGAGCCGCCGGACCGCTCGACGTTCCGCTGCCTCGCCCTCGCGGAGCAGGCGGGTCGCTCGGGCGGAACCGCTCCGGCCTGGATGTCCGCGGCCAACGAGGTCGCCGTCGACGCGTTCCTCGACGGTCGGATCCGCTGGAGCGGCATCGCCGAGCTCGTGGAGCGCTCGCTCGACCGGTGGGACGGGGCCGACGCGGACTCGCTCGAGGCCGTCCTCGACGCCGATGCCGCGGCCCGGCGCACGACCGTGGAGCTGCTCGACGCCGAGGTGCTGGCATGACCATCCAGGAACCCCCGTCCGAGGTCGGGCCCGGCTCCGACGATCCGAGCGGACCGGGCACCGCAGCCGCCGGGACTCCCCGGACCGAACCGGGTCACACCGACCGGATGCTGGCCCAGGAAGAGGCCGAGATGTCCGGCGTGATGGGGACGCCCCTGACCCGGGCGCTGCGCCTCGGCGCCCTGGTGGCGCTGCTCGCGGGCCTCGGCATCTGGCGGGGCCTGCCGATCGTCATCGTGATCCTCGCGATCGTCGTCATCATCTTCCTGCACGAGCTCGGGCACTACCTCGCCGCCCGCTGGTCGGGCATGCAGGTCACGGAGTTCTTCATCGGGTTCGGACCCCGCATCTGGTCATTCCGGCGGGGCGAGACCGAGTACGGGATCAAGGCCATCCCTGCGGGCGCCTACGTCAAGATCCCGGGCATGACCGCCATGGAGGAGGTCGATCCGGCAATCGAGTCACGCACCTACCGCCAGGCGCCGTTCCACAACCGGCTCGCGGTCGCCGTGGCGGGCTCGACCATGCACTTCGCGATCGCGTTCGTCCTGCTCATCGTGCAGTTCGCCTTCGTCGGTCACGCCGACGGCGACCGCTGGCAGGTGGGCAGCATCTCGCCCGGCAGCGCGGCCGAGGCCGCGGGGCTCCGGGAGGGCGACGAGCTCGTCCGCTTCGACGGCCAGCAGGTGTCGTCCTACGACCAGTTCCGCTCGCTCATCGCGGACGAGCAGCCGGGCACCGTCGACGTGGTCGTGCGCCGCGACGGCCAGGAGCAGACCATCCCGGTGACGCTGTCCCAGCGGGCCCGGGTGATCGGCACCATCGGCGAGGACCTGGACCTGATCGACAACGGCTCGCAGGTGGTGGTGGGGGCGACCCGCAGCAACGGCGAGGTCGACGGCGCCGGTCTCAGCCCGGGTGACCGGGTGGTCGCGGTGAACGGCCAGCCCATCGCGAGCGCTGCGGACCTCTCGACGGCGATCTCCGCAGGTGGTGAGTCGCTCGACGAGGGCACCTTCGTGGTCACCACGCAGAGCGCCGGCGGGTCGACGACCGACCACGAGGTGGACCTGGGCTCCGCCGTGGACGCGACGCCGCCTGCGGCGTTCCTCGGCATCGGATCCGAGGCGGTGCTGGTCACCGACTCGCTGCCCGTCGCCGTCGGCTCGTCGGTCACCGAGTTCGGTCGCTACATCGGCACGACCGTGGTCGGGGCCGGGCAGGTCCTCTGGCCGCC
>JAEYSR010000185.1 GCA_023434535.1 Actinomycetes bacterium | reverse complement strand
GGACCTCGACCGGGTCGCTGACCAACTCAACGGCCGTCCCCGCAAGACGCTCAAGTGGAAGACTCCCGCCGAAGCACTCAACGAGGCGCTTGTTGCAGCCACCGATTGAGACCGCCGAGCGCTTTGGAGTTGTTTGCGGATCCACCGCCGGCGAGGAACGCTCCCGGGACGAGCCTGAGCGCATCGGTGTCCAGATCATCCAGGGCTTGGCAGGCGCGTCGTTTGCTGGCAGCGCTCTTGAATCCTTGGCTCGACCACGACTCAAGCCAACGCACAGCGTCCTCAACGATGAGCGGCAGCGGCGGTTCCAGTTGACCTGTCATCAGGTTCATGGCCTGGTGGCGTGCCGCCCAACCTTGTAGGGGAACGTCGAAACGTTCGACGATCACGATCGGGAAGTTGGTCGCGAGGCCGACAGCCGTTGCGGCACAGGAGATGCCGGGCTGCCAGCACAGCACCGGACCCGTTCCACGTTGACGGGACAGGACCGAAGTCCAGGTGCGCCTTCTCCCGAAGTCGGCGATCTCGTCGATGCAGGAGTTCTTGTAGTCGGTGACCAACTGGCCGGGTCCGCCGTGCAACGCGCTCTGATTGCCCACCCATTCGATTGCGGCGTCTGCAGCGTCCTTCCAGGGCCGGTCTGGGTCGTCGTCGGGGACCCATGCGGCGGCGACCGTGGCTTCGATCCGCTTCCTGGTCATCAGCCCGGGTCGACGAGGTCGTCGCGGGCGAACACGGTCGGTTCGACACGACCGAGCTTGCTGGCTGAATCCTTGCGGCGGGCCCGCACCGGCACCAGGTTTATCCGCACTCCGGACAGGTCGACGAACGGGAGTCCGGCGTCGTCCTTACCGTCGGTGGGCAGTTCGATCGGACGGCCCGACAGGTTGATGATGACGAGGTAGGCGCTCGACTGGTCGTAGTCCTGTGCGTAGAGGAGCGCTTGGTGCACACCGGTGGCGACGTGGTGCTTGCTCTTCCTGTCACCGTCGAACAGCTTCACTTCACAGACGAGCGGGTCGTCGTCGAGGTGTGTGACGACATCAGAATCCCCGGATGGTGAGCGCGCCTGGCTGAACGGCATCGAGAACCCTTCGGTGAACAGGAACCGGCGCAGGTGCGCGTCGTAGATGGCCTCACCACGCTGGGTGTCCGCTTCATACGCGGCGAGGAGGTCATCGCGGTCGAACCACTCGACGAGGCGCACGTAACGCTCCAACGCGTAGGCGACGCTGTTGGCATCCGCCGCCCGCTCGATCAGGTAGTCGAACACCGGGGCGATCGCTACTTCGGTGAACCGTCGACATGCGTCATTGAGATTCCGCTCCGAGGTGATCGCCCACGCGAGCTTCATGTCGTGTTCCTGGGCGGCGGCCTCGTTGAGGAGCCTCCACGACAGCGTCGCCTGGCCTGCCTCCGTTGTGCTCGTCCAGCGTGGTCCTCCACCGTGGCCGCCAGTAGCGGCTGCGAGCCATGCGTCAGGGTCGAGGTCCGGTTCCACCAACGCCGCCTCGGAGAGCAGACTGACGAGCAGGGCATCGGAGTTGATGAAATCCCGTACCAACTGTGCGTTGTGGATGTAGCTGTTGTGCTCAGAGGTGAGCAACCGCCGGTACCGCTCACGAAGCTTGACCTGGATGTCCTCGTTCGCCCGCGCCATGTTCATTCATTCCTCAGGACAGGTCCGACAACATCGAGTTGATCTGGCCCGACACCACCGCCGGAGCGGTGGCTGCTGAGCCTCGAGCGTCGACAAGTCGGACATGGCAGTGGCAACACGGACACATGACCGTGGTCTGGGCTACGACCTCCGACATCCGCACCCAGAACGGGAAGTCGCAACGCGGGCACTCGACATCAAAGTCCCAGTGCAGCATCTGGGTTTCGAGGGACTCGGTCACGGCCCCTCCACGGACGGGGGCGCTGCCGGCACCGTGGTCGACGCTCCGAGACGCTCGAGGCTCTGGTTGATCGTCTCCTGGAACGGTTCGATTTGAGTTGCGACCCGTTCGTTGATCTGGCTTGAGATGAACGCGCTGATCTGCTCGGTGTCCAGCAGCCCAAGTCCGACCATCACGAGGACAACGGCGACGAGTAGGACGATCAGACGATCCATCACCCTTCTCGGCAGGATTGCGTCGGCAGCGTCGAAACCGTCGAGCGCGTTCACTTCGTGTCCTTCGGCGGGCTCGGGTCCGGTCCACCGCCGACGGTGTCGGAGTCGCGGAACTGGCCGTTGCGGCCCTGGATGGTGACTTCGCCGCCGCCGAGGTTCGTAACGATCTCACGGGCTCGGTCGATTGCTTCGGCTTGGGTGGTGTGCTTCGACGACGCTCGCTGTGCGCCACCGGCGCGGACAGCCCAGTTGTCGCCGTCACGAACGACGTATCGGGAGTTCGGGTTCTTGGACATCAGTGGCTCCAACGGGTTCGGTGCCGGCAGAAGTGACGGGACCAAACCAGGTAGGGCACACTGACTCGCCTTGCGGGCTGTGCCTGGTGGCCGGTCCCCGGGGGCCGGACGGCGCCAACCGTTCGGCCCCCAACTTGGTCCACCCGCCGGCTTCGACGATGCACCAAGCTGTGAATGACAGGTCGGTAACTACCTTGCTGTCGTTTCGCCACCGACACTATCGCGACCTCTGTGACAGCCGTCCGGGGAGGTCGCAGCGGCGAGCTGCGAACACGTTTCAAGTCGACATCCGAGGGTTGGTCGTCGTCGTCACCCAGCGGACGGTCGACCTGAAACCCGCCGCGGGAGGTGATCCGATCGCCGTCGACGTCGCCGCATCTCCGGTGTGACGCATTCTTCGATCTGGCGATGATCCTCGTCGACGACATTTCGGTTGTCGCCACGGTGGAGTTACCGGTGAGATCGTCCAAAGGGTTTGAACTGATAGGGGCGCCCGGTTCGGTGGGCCGAGTGCGACCACACCGACACCTGCTCCCGGACGCGACACGGGCGCCGACGGATCCCGTCGGCGCCCGAGTGGCGGAGAGGGTGGGATTCGAACCCACGGTGAGGTTGCCCCCACACCTCCTTAGCAGGGAGGCCCGATCGACCTGACTCCGGCACCTCTCCAGGTCGGCGGTCACTGTACAAGCTGACGCCGACAGGACCACACGGGGTAGCGCACCCGCCGCTGTTGGAGGCGGCGCAGATACCGTCGGATCCATGAGCAGCAAGATCCGAGCCATCGACGTCTGCCGTGTGACCGACGGGTCGGGCTTCCGGCTGAAGGACCACCCCACCGACTGGACCGACGCCGACGGCCTGCCCGACGGTCTGCAGCTCCGGTCCAAGAAGCAGGCGCTCGAGGAGCTCGAGCAGAACCGGGCCCGGCTGGTCGCCGCCCAGGAGAAGCTGTGGGCCAACGACACCTACGGGATGCTCGTGGTCTTCCAGGCGATGGACGCGGCGGGCAAGGACGGCACGATCAAGCACGTCCTCAGCGGCATGAACCCTCAGGGCGTCGCCGTGTCCAGCTTCAAGGTGCCGAGCTCCGAGGAGCTCGACCACAACTACCTCTGGCGCTACGCCCAGCGCCTGCCGGAGCGGGGCCAGCTCGGCATCTTCAACCGGTCGTACTACGAGGAGGTCCTGGTCGCCCGGGTCCACCCCGAGGTGATCGACAACCAGCGCCTCCCCGAGAGCGCCAAGGGTCCGAAGATGTGGGAGCACCGCTACGAGGACATGCGGGCCTTCGAGCGTCACCTGGTGCGCAACGGCATCCTCGTCGTGAAGTTCTTCCTCCACCTGTCGAAGGACGAGCAGCGCCGCCGTTTCATCGACCGGATTGACACGCCCGAGAAGAACTGGAAGTTCTCCGCGGCCGACGTCCGGGAACGCAAGTACTGGGACGACTACCAGGTGGCCTTCCAGGACGCGATCGCGGCGACGTCCACCAAGTCGGCTCCGTGGTACGTGATCCCGGCGGACCGGAAGTGGCGGATGCGGACCCTGGTGTCCGACGTCCTCGTCGACGTCATCGACTCGCTGCCCATCCATGCGCCGCGCGTCAGCGACGAGCAGCGCGCCGAGCTGGCGGCAGAGAAGGTCAGGCTCCTCGCAGAGGACGACTGACGCTCGGCGACCGGGGGCAGCTCCCGCCGCCGGCCGTCCACCGGGTCGTCGTCGGGACGTCGACGCGGAAAGATGCGCGCCGACCCCAACCTCCGACGTCGCTTCGTCGTGTCAGGGCGGATGGCCATCGTGGAGATCGTTCCGGACAACCCAACGGCAACGGCACCGATCCCGGTGGGCGACTTCGACGCGCTGTTCCGGGCGGGCTATTCGAGACTCGTGGTGACCGTCACGTTCGTCTGCGGCGACAGGGAGGTGGCCGCCGAGTGCGTCGCGGATGCCTTCGAGCGAGCGTTCGTCCGTTGGCGGAAGGTGAGCCGACTGGACGATCCCCTGGGGTGGATCCGCCGGGTGGCGATCAACCGGGCGACGGACGTCCACCGGCGTGCTTCGCGGGGACGACGGGCGCTGGAGCGGCTCAAGGGCCGTGACGAGCACCGTTCGGCCCCGGCCCCCACGCTCACCGACTCCGAGGCGTTCCGCGACAGCGGGCTCGCCGCGGTGGTCGCCGAGCTGAGCCCCCAGCAGCGGGCCGTCGTCGCCCTCCACTACCTCGACGACCTCCCGGTCGCCGAGGTCGCCGATCTGCTGGGCCTCAGCACTGGCACCGTGAAGTACCACCTCCACCAGGCCCGCGAACGACTCCGGACGCTGCTCTCCGAACAGTCCGACCCTGACGAGAGGAACGATCGATGAGCGATCCCCGTGACCCCATCGACGGACCCGACGATCTCGACGACGCCGAGCTCCGCTCCCTGGTGCAGCGGGGCGCACCGGCGGCGCCCGGTGATGACGCAATCGTCGACGCCCGTCTCGATGCCCTGCGGCCGCAGTTCCGTCGGGCGCGTCAGCGTCGACAGTCGGCGATCGCGGCGGTGGGCGCGGTCGCTGCCGTCGTCGTCGTGGTTCTCGCCGTCGGGCTCGTCGGCCGGGAGGGCACCCAGCAGCTCGACACCGCGGACGACCGGGACACGACGACCACGACCAGCACCGTCGCGCCCACGACGACGTCCGTCCCGGTGTCCACGTCCACGACGTCGACCATCGCTCCGACGACGACGGCTCCGGCTGGCCGGGATGCCCCGAGCACCACGCGCGGGCCCGAGGCGACGACTCCCACCACGGTGCCGAGATCCCGAGACACCACGACGACCACCGCCGCACCGGCGGTGCCGCAGACCCGCAGCGCCTCGTCGGAGGGGGGATCGGCGACCTTCGTCTGGACGCCGAGCCAGGTCTCGGTCAGCTCCACCTCGCCGGCCGCCGGATGGTCCGTCGAACGCGTGGAGCAGCCGGAGGCGACGCGGGCGATCGTGCGGTTCCGTCGCGACGGCGGATCCGGCACCAGTTCGGCGACGATCGACGCCAGGGTCCGCGACGGGCGCCTCGAGATCCAGAACTGAGTCGCCACCCCCAACCTCGCAGCCCCTGTCGTCGTGTCTGCTGCACGACTCGCCGACGGGGCGGGTGCGACGAGAGCGAGGACGAACGTGAAGCACCTCAGGACGGTCACGACGAAGCTGGGAACCGGGGGAGTCGCTGCGGCGGCGGTGATCGCCGTGATGCTGGGCGGCATCGCCGTGGCCGGCGCCCGCGAAGGCGCCGACGACAACCCGACGACGTCCACGACCTCGACGGCGGTGTCGTCATCGATCGACGACGACGGCACCCCGGACCAGGGGCCGGGCGACGTCCCGGTGACGACCGCCGCTCCCACGACTGCGGCGCCGACCACCGTCGTGGTACCCAGCACGGCGCCCCCGACCCCTGCGCCGACGGTGGCACTCGCACCGGTGGTCGACGACCACCAGCATCGTGGACGGGGATCCGACGACGCGGCGGGTGATGATCACGGCCGGCGAGGCCGGGGGAGCGACGACGCAGCGACCTCGACCACCGCTCCGAGGCCGTCGACGACCGTGGACGACCACGGCGGCCGAGGCCGCAGCTCCGACGACGGGTCGGGCGACGACCGCCGGGGCCGGGGCCGGGGCTCCGACGACGGAGCTGGCGACGACCGCTCCGGTCACAGCGGCAGCGACGACTGACCGACTCCGCGACCCGCACCCGGAGCCGACGCCCTTTGAAGGGGTGTCGGCTCCGGCGCGTCAGCTGGTCGCGGCGTACGCGACGTTCGACATGCCACCGTCGATGGGGATGGTCGCGCCGTGGACGTTGTGCGCTTCATCGCTGGCCAGGAGGACCGCGATCGCGGCGATCTCACGGGCTCTGGTCATCCGTCCACTGGGGGTGCCGCTGACCATGTCCTCCAGACGGTCGCGCATGCCTTCGTTCCACTCGACCTCGGTGGGACCAGGAGCGATCGTGTTGACTCGGACTCCCGCTCGGCCGAACTCCGCGGCCCAGGCGCGGGTGAGCATGTGGGCTGCACCCTTGGTGGCGCTGTACAGCGCGGCGCCGACCATGCCGGACGTGCCGTTGATCGAGCCGATGTTGATGATCGCCCCCGAGCCGGCGTCGATCATCGCTGGCACCAGCTGGGCCGTGATCAGGAACGGCACCTTGATGTTCAGGTCCATGGCCGCATCGATGACCGACGGCTCCGTGTCCACCGTGGGTGTACCGCCGACCAGGTAGGCGGCGTTGTTGACGAGGACGTCGATGCGGCCGCCAGCGCGGTCGAGAGCGTCGCGGGCGAACGCGACGACGGTGTCAGGCCCGGCGCTCAGGTCCGCCGCCAGGAACTCGGCGGCGCCGCCCCGTTCGACGATGCCGGCCACGACCTCGTCGCCGAGCTGCTTCCGTCGGCCGGTGACGAGCACCCGAGCACCCTCGGAGGCGAAGGCCTCCGCGATTGCTCGGCCGATGCCGCTGGTGGATCCGGTGACGAGCGCGGTGCGCCCGGTGAGTCGTGTGGTCACGGGTTCTCCTCTGAATGGACTACAGAGTCCAGAACCGTACCCAGTCTGGACCCGGCAGTCCAGTCTCGGTATCGTGGCGACCGTGCTCACGGCCAAGGGAGAACGGACGAAGGCGCGGATCCTCGACGCCACCGCCGAGCTCGTCGTGGCCAAGGGCGTCACCAACACCTGCCTCGATGACGTCCTCGCTGCGACGGGAACGAGCAAGAGCCAGCTCTTCCACTACTTCCCTGATGGCAAGGACGAGTTGCTCGCGACGGTTGAAGCCCGCGAGGCCGAGCGGATCCTCGATGACCAGCGGCCAGCGATCGACCATCTCGACTCCTGGGAGGGCTGGGAGTCGTGGGCGGATCAGTTGAAGGTGATGTACCGATCGAAGCTCTTGGGCTGTCCGGTCGCGGCGCTGAGCGGCAGGTCCGGGAAGGACCCCGACGCAGCCGCACCGGCTCGGGACCTCTACACGGCGTGGCTGGCTGCACTGACTGCCGGCATCACCGCGATGCAGGAACGCGGTCTACTCGACCCCGATGCCGACCCCGAGCACCTCGCCATGGCCACGCTCGCGACCGTGCAAGGCGGCGCCGGGATGATGCAGACCTCCGGCTCGGTCGTCCCGCTCGACGTCGCTGTCGACGCAGCCATCGGATACCTCCGAACCTTCGCCACCTGACCGCGTCGACGTCTGGGGAGCACGGCGGCCAGCCAACCCCCCTCCAGATCCGGGCGGCTACTGCCAGCGCCGGGCCTTCGGGACCAGGAGGGTGGATCCGGTCTTCGACCGGATCACGATGTAGTGGACGTCGCCGAGGCGTTCCCGGGCCAGGAAGGCGAGCAGGCCCAGGACGACGACGAGCCCGGCGCCGAGCGCCATGGGCACGCTGTTGGAGCCGGTCTGCGCCAGCGCCGGTGATGAGCCGGACGTGGACGTGACGCTTGCACCGCTCGATCCGGAAGAGTTGCTCTCGCACGCGATGCCGGGGATGCCGCCTTCGTCGAGCCGGTAGATGTCCACTCCCACGACTTGGAAGTCCGTGCCGGCGACGTCGTCGCAGTTGATCGTGTTGCTCGACGAGATCGGTACGCAGGCGCCGGCGTAGTTGGGGTCACACGACTGAGCCGTTGCAGCCGCGACGACCGCCGGTGGCGCCGGGGCCGTCGTCGTGGTGCTCGTCGTCGAGGCCGTCGTGCTCGTTGTCGACGACGGAACGGTGCCGGGGTTCTGCGGCCCGTAGGCCGGGATTCCACTGTCGGTCTCGCACGCCACGCCGTCACCGTCACGATCGAGGCGGGAGGAGTACCCGGGCTGCCCGCGCCGCATGTCGTGGTAGCCGGCCGCAGCTGCGTCATCGCAGCTGTCGAACGACACCTGGGCGATCGACGAGTTGAGCGGCGCTGGCGCCGGACCTGTCGTCGTGGTTGACGTCGTACTCGGGGCTGCCTCAGTGACCGGTGGCGTGTCGCCCGTCGGCTCGTCGCCTTCGGCCGACGCGAATCCCTGCCAACCGAGCACGACGACCAAGGTCGTCGCGACGAGCGCGACCGAACGGACCTTCTGCATCGACTTCCCTCCCTGCTTCCCTGCGGCGAGCGTACCGACTCCGCTGGGAGCGCCTCAACGGGACCGCTCCTGTGAGCCCGTAGAGTCCGGGTAGGTGGAGAGGGAGTTTCAACGGGTGGGCGACGGTGGGTCGGCTCGCGACGACCGGCGACCCTGCGCGTCCACGCGCGCGGCCCGAACCGGACAGGTCGATCGTGTCTGAACGGCTCCCGGCGCTCCTGCAGCGGCGGCGTCGCGGAGCAGCGTGGGCGGTCCTCGTGATCGCGGGCATCTGCTGCATGGGGCTGCAGAGCGACCTGGCGCTCGCTCACGGCTACGGAACAGCCGAGGGGGACGAGCGTGTCGTGGTCGGCACGGTCGGTCGGAGCGATGGCGATCTGGAGGTCAGCTACACCCACCCCACCACGGGTCAGGACGTCGTCGCTCCGCTCCCGGCCTGGACCAGTACCCCTCGCCCCGGAGACTCGGTCGACGTCGTCGTGGGTGCCGACCCCCTCGCCGTGCAGCTGGCAGGCGACAGCTACGGCCCGGGAACGGTTACCGACATGTACGTCGTCTTCGGGGTCCTCGCCCTCCTGATCGTCGCGGCCACCTGGTGGAGCCTCTTCCGGCTCCGACAGCTCGCTCGGTCCCGACCATCCGGTGCCTGGATGATCGGAGTGCTGGCTGCCGGGACAGGGCTTCGGCGGCGAAGCGTGGACCTCCACCTCTACCGGCTCGGGAGTCGGCCGGGGTCACCGCCCGAGTGCACCGTTCCGCTCGCGGGCCTCGTCGACGTCGGGTTCGGTCGACCGTTCCGCGTTCGGGTCGTGGGGACCGCACGACCGTTGCGTCGTGTCGCCGCCTGGGCAGGACCGGAGGTGCTCTGGCCCCGCCGACGGGCGCTGTGGCGATCGCGGCACCCGCTCCCGGCGGGACCGGAGGCGTCTCCGACGGAACCACGTCCCAGCGGGCGGCCCACGGTCGGGCTCTCGACCCCACATGTCGTCGAACGCCTGCGCTGGCCGATCCTGGTGGGCGTCGCGTCGCTGTTCCTGGCCGTCGGCGTCGCGGTCGTCACGATCCGCCACGCAGTGGACTCGGACCACTTCCGGTCGCGTGCTCAGGCCACTGTGGCCCAGGTGACGGGCGCCGATGACGACGGCATGGTCGTGCTTCTCGATGTGGTGGACAGCGACCGGCGGATCCGGATCAACGATCTTCTCGCTGACGAGTTCGAGGTCGGCCTCCGCTACCCGGTCCTGATCGACTCCGACCCCGATGTGGACGGCGCCCAGTTCATCGCCTTCGACTACGACGTGCTCGAGCCGATCGTCTGGGGTGCGATCCCGCTCGTCGTCGCTGTCGTGTGGCTGGGAGCGGTCGTCGGCCAGCTGTGGCGGCTGCGACGAACCGCAAGCCGTGGTCCATGGCGTGAACGACAGGTCGTGATGGGGCTCGGGCCACGCAGATGCGTCGCCACGTTGGTCGACGACGGAGGCATCGGGGTGGCGTCCGTCCCGCTCCGAGTCGGGGCCTCGGAGCTCAGCCCGGTAGCCACGCGCCCCGGCATCTGCTCGGTGATCGTGGCCGGGGAGCTCGGCCCGGGAGAACCTGCACCAATGTGGCTGTCGACCTATGAGCCCGCATGGGCGTCCGCACCCATGCGGGTTCCCGTCCCAGGCGGCGATGAGGTGCGCCGCGCGGGTGTCGGATCGGAGGCGCGCACGTTCGAGCTGTCCCACTTCTGGTTCACGCGGAAGACGCCGACGTTGACCATCGTGGACGCCCGGGTGGAACTACTGATCCCCGGCTGGTTCGGTGAGGAGACCTGGTCGATCCCCATCGAGAAGGTCGGCGTGGCCTCCCCGACCGACGGCATCTTCGACGCCGACACCGTCTTCGAGGACGAGCTGGCCGTTCCCTATCTGATGACGAGGGGGCACTACGGCGAGGCGAACCTCGCTCTCGTGTTCGTCAGCCCGCAGCGGGTCCCGCCGCTGAGGTGGTGGTTGGCAGGATCGGGTTTCGATTGGCGTCGGTCGCACACCAGCGACGGCACCACGTACGACGGAGTGCTGCTTCAGGCGGACCTACCCGACCAGGCGCGAGACGCCCTCGTCGAGGCGGGAGCCGAACGAGTCGATCGAGCAGCGACGTGGTGGTCTCGGCACCGAACACTGGTTACTGACCCGTCTGTGCGGGATCAGGCAATCCGCCGCACACGTCTGCAGGGCGTACTCCAGCTGGCGGCCTGGCTCGCGTTCACCGTGGCGCTCGGACTCTCGTGGTTCGTGAACGACACGCTGGGCTGGTCCGACGTCGCTCCCGTCCTCGTCGCAGGCGGCGTCAGTGGGGTGCTCTTCCTCGCCGCGTTCCTCGTCCGCCGTTCGTCCCGGTCGGTCGTCCGGAAGGGTTCGCGATCCCCTTGAAGCCGTTGTCGTGCCTCGGTCGGATTCAGGCGAGCAGCCCTCCGACCTCGCAGGGTCAGGTTCCGCAGGGTGTCCTGGTGGGTAGCGGCTCCTCCGCGATGAGCGTGCCCTCGTCGTCGACGAGCACCTGACGAGCCGCCGGTGTTGCGTCGACGACGTCCGTGGATCCATCAGGACACACGGTGGTCGGTGTCACCTCGGACGGGGATGGGAGCGTGAAGGAGCACCGTGCAACGGTCGTGTCGTCCGCCTGACTGGCCCATGGCTCGGGCAGGGTAAGCGTCGACCCGTCCACGGCCGGAGAGGCTCGGATGTCGCCGAGGGTGGTCGCCGTGGCGACGGTCAGTGCCTCGTCATGGAGGCCCTGGCTGCTTCCGTAGTCGAGGCAGGTCGAGATCGCGTCCGACAGATCGCCGTCCGCCGGACCTGTCGAGCGGCTCTCGTCGGCGCAGGCTGAGGCGATCAGCATCACCGCGGCGAGGAGCAGTCCAGCTGCGGTGGCAGGAACACCTTCTCGTCGACGACGCAACGGACGCGAGCGATTCTGCGAGTCCTCTCTCATGTGGAGAGGATGGCAGCTGCCGAGGTCGTCGCCCACCGGCCGACGGCGCGCCACGGCGGGTGCTGACCTCGGGGCGCTACAGCGTCGGTGGAGGTGCGACTCTCGAGAAGCTCGTCGAGATCAGCTGATCTCTGCTGTAGGTCCCGAAGCCGATGTCCACGAGGTCGTCATGGACGGTGACTCGCGGCGACGTGTCGACGTCGGCGATGGGCCACCGTTCGGCCGTCCCCTCGATGACGAAGTCCTGCAGTGAGTCCAGGGCCGAATAGATGTCCACCTCGAGCTGGCCGTCATCCGACGTCGGCGTCGCGTCCAGGAGCTCGCCGAGGTCGATCGTGTGCCAGACCGAACCTTGCGGTGGCTTCGGGTCGCTGCACCGCAGCTCCAGAGTGCTGTGCGAACGGGTCAGCGTGACGCTCGGCGGGAGGAGCGGCACGACGAAGGCTTCGATCTGGGCGGCGAGGTGGGTGGCGTCCACGACAGCGAGTCTGGTCCACCGGGCACTCCGAGCTGGCGTTGGAGCGCCAGGAGATGCTGCAACCGTCCGGAGTGCACGGCCTGCTGTCACGAGGACCATTGATCGTGCAAGCTCTTCTCGGGAGAGGAGCACGACGTGGCACGAGCTGGTTGGTACGCGGACCCGTGGGGAGAGGCGCCGCTGCGGTGGTGGAGCGGGGAGGACTGGACGGCGGAGACCACAGGTCCGCCTCCCTTCTTCGCTCCGGGCGAGCTTCGTCGACCGCGTTCAGCTCTCGATGACCTCTTGGGAGACGTGGAGAGGCTCGCGGTGGTCGACGTCGAGACCACGGGTCTGTACAACGTGGACCGCGTCGTCGAGATCGCGATCGTCACCCTCGACAGGAGCGGCGCAGTGATCGACGAGTTCGACACGCTGGTGAATCCGCTTCGCGACGTCGGGCCCACATGGATCCACCAGGTGACGGCCTCGATGGTGGTGGATGCGCCACAGTTTGGTGACGTCGCTCATCACGTCGCAGCGCGTCTCGACGGCGCTGTGATCGTGGCTCACAACCTTCCGTTCGATCGTCGAATGATCTCCAACGAGCTGAAGCGCTGCGGCATCGATCTCCATTGGGGCACGGGTCTCGACACTCTCGCCGTGACCGGTTGCAAGCTCGGAGTCGCGTGTGAGGACTTCGGAATCGCTGTTGAGGCAGCCCATCGAGCTCTCTCGGACGCACGGGCGACCGCAGAACTCCTCCTCGCTGTCGCCAGAAGCTTCGAGACCGAGTGTTCAGCAGCCACGGCGAGAGGTCTGGCGGTCACGCCGTTGCGTGTGCTGACCCGTGATGGTCACGCAGACGTCGAGGCTCCTGCTCCGTATCTCGCCCGGCTGGCGCGCGGGGTGCACACGAGTGTCGACCTCGCGCCCTATGCGGATCTGCTCGACACTGCGCTGGCGGACCTGCGCCTCACCACCGATGAGCGTTTCGAACTGGCTGCACTCGCAGCGGACCTCGGCCTCGATTCGGCTGCCATCGAGCGGGCTCACCGCGAGTTCCTCGACGGGCTGATCGATGCTGCTCTTGATGACGAAGTCCTGACAGATGACGAGTACGACCAGCTTTGCCGAGCAGCAGCACTCATGAGCCTCGACATCGAGCACGTCGCCCGTCGAGTCGACCCGTACCGCACGCGTTCAGGTTCGACGGAGCTGACAGCCGGGTTGCGCGTGTGCTTCACCGGCGCTGCCGTCGACGCGACGGGACAGCCGATGGAGCGGACAGTGGTCGAAGCGTTCGCAAGGTCCCACGATCTCGATCCCGTCGACTCGGTCACGAAGAAGGGGTGCGATCTCCTCGTGGCGGCAGACGTTGCAACCCTGTCCGGCAAGGCTGCGACGGCGCGCCGCCATGGGATCCCGGTCGCCTCCTTCGATGAGTTCCTGACTGCAATCGCAGAATGTCGCCCGGTCAGCGTTGCGATTCTCGCCTCTGCCGGCGTTCCTCTTGTCTGCGTCGACTGTGGCAACTCATGGCTCGCTGCTCGCAGATCCAGGTCACCTCGATGCCAGACCTGCCGCCGAGCCACGCCAGCCAGCGCGTCGCGATCGGTCACACGGACTGACCTGGCACCGACTGTGGAGACGTTGACGTGTGTCGAATGCGGCTCGACGTGGGAACGCGAGCGAGTCCGGGGCCGTAAGCCGCAGCGGTGCGCGGCGTGCGGCTAGGGCCCATGGGCAGATCGGCGTGGTCCGCCGATGTCGGAGCGGAGGGAGGGGGATTCGAACCCCCGGAGACCGTGAAGCCTCAACGGTTTTCAAGACCGTCGCAATCGTCCGCTCTGCCATCCCTCCCGGGTGGTGCGACCCTCGATCGTACCGGGCGACAGGGAGCACACGTCATGGGAGAAGATGGGGCGTGGACAGCGAACCTCCGTACTCGGACCGTGACGTCGAGGTCGCGCTCGACCACGTGCGTCGCAGCTGCCTCGCCCTCCCGGAGGCGACCGAGAAGCTGAGCCACGGCTCGCCCACGTTCTTCGTCCGCAAGTCCTTCGTGATGTTCCACGACGACCACCACGGCGACGGCCGGCTCGCCATCTGGTGTGCCGCTCCCGAGGGAGCTCAGGCGTTCATGGTGGAGTCCGAGCCCGAGCGCTTCTTCGTGCCGCCGTACGTCGGACACCGCGGGTGGCTCGGGATGCGCCTGGACGTCGACGTGGACTGGGACGAGGTCGGCGCCGTGATCAACGACGCCTACCGCTGCGTGGCTCCGAAGAAGCTCCTTGCTCTCCTGGACGACCAGGAGTCCGACTGACCTTCGGGCACAACGGCCCTTCACGGACCGACCCGATGGTGCTCGGATGGACACATGGACGCACTGCGACTCACCGGATGGGGGACCGACGCCGAGCTCCAGGACGTGCCGCAACCAGATCCGGGCCCGGGCGAGGTGCTGGTCCGCATCGGGGGAGCGGGGGCCTGCCACTCCGACCTCCACCTCATGCACGACTTCGTCGAGGGGGTCGTGCCGTGGGGGCCGCCGTTCACCCTCGGCCACGAGAACGCCGGATGGGTCCACGCCCTCGGGGCCGGGGTCACGGGTCTCGAGGTCGGACAGCCGGTCGCGGTCTACGGCCCATGGGGTTGCGGCCGCTGCCACCGATGCCGGATGGGTGCCGAGAACTACTGCGAGCGGGCGGCCGAGCTGCCCGCGGCCGGCGGCGGCCTTGGCTTCGACGGCGGGATGGCGCCGTACCAGCTGATCCCGCAGAGCCGCTGGCTGGTGCCCCTCGGTGACCTCGACCCGGTGGACGCCGCGCCCCTCACCGACGCCGGGCTCACGCCCTACCACGCCATCAAGCGGTCGCTCGGAGTCCTGATCCCGGGGTCCACGGTGGTCGTGATCGGCGCCGGCGGCCTCGGCCACATGGCCGTGCAGATTCTCGCCGCGCTCACGCCCGCCACGATCGTGGTGGTCGACCAGCGACTCGACGCGCTGGAGCGGACGACCGCCTACGGCGCGACCCACACGATCTTCACCGGCGAGGGCGGGATGACGCAGGAGGAGGCGGTGGCCGAGGTGATGTCGATCACCGGCGGTCGCGGAGCCGACGTGACCATCGACGTCGTCGGCGTCGACGCCACTCTGGCGCTGGGCGCGGCCGTGACCCGCTCGCTCGGGCACCTGACGATCGTCGGCATCGGCGGTGGCACGCTCCCGGTCAACTTCTTCTCGGTGCAGTACGAGGTGTCGATCGCCACCACCTACTGGGGCACGCTCCCGGAGCTGCAGGAGGTGCTCGCTCTGGCCGAGCGCGGTCTCATCGAGGCCGACGTCCAGCGCTTCGATCTGGCGCACGCTCCCGACGCCTACCGGGCGATGGCCGCCGGCGAGCTCCACGGCCGGGCGGTCGTGGTCCCGTCGTGAGCGGTGCCCGCGGCGTCGTGCCGCTGTCCGAGCTGGGGGTCGGCGACGTCGCCGTCGCCGGGGGCAAGGGGGCCAACCTCGGGGAGTTGACGCGGGCCGGGTTGCCGGTCCCCGACGGCTTCGTCGTGACCGTCGACGCCTACCGCTCGGCGCTCGACGCGGCCGGAGCTCGCGAGCGCGTCGCACGCGGCTTCGCCGACCTGGAGACCCAGCCCGACGGCCCCGACCGGGACCGTGCCATCGAAGCGCTCCGGGCGACGGTCCGCTCCGTGGGCCTCCCACCCGAGCTGGAGTCCGCCGTGCGCGACGCTTACGCGTCGTTGCGCAACGACGCCGGTCGGGACGCCGCGGTCGCCGTGCGCTCGTCGGCCGCGGACGAGGACACCGCCGGGGCCTCCTTCGCCGGCATGCACGAGAGCTACGCCAACACCGTCGGCGCCGACGCCGTCGTCGAGCGCGTGCGCGACTGCTGGGGCTCGCTCGTGTCGCCGCGGTCGATCGCCTATCGGGCGGAGCGCCGGCCGGGCGAGGAGCCGGGGATCGCCGTGGTCGTCCAGAAGATGGCGCCGGTGGACCGCTCCGGCGTGATGTTCACCGTCGATCCTCGAGGCGACGATCCCGACCGTCTGGTCATTGAGGCGGCGCACGGGCTGGGCGAGGTCGTCGTCGGCGGGATCGTCGAACCCGACACGTACGTGGTCGACGTCGCCGCCTCGGAGATCGTGTCCTCCCGTCGCGGCAGCCAGTCGTCCCAGGTGGTCGGCCGGTCGGACGGGACGCTGGCCGAGGAGGCCGTCTCGGTCGGGAGCGGGACCAGCGTGCTCTCCGACGACGAGGTTCTCGCTCTCGCTGCGCTGGGCCGTCGCATCCAGGACCACTACGGGCGACCGCAGGACGTCGAGTGGACGATCGGGCCTGACGGCGACACGTGGATCGTCCAGTCCCGCCCGATCACCGCCGCGGCCAGTGCGACACCCGCCGCGGCCGCAGCGTCCGGATCGAGCGACCCGGCGAGCGTTCTCGAGGGGCTGGGTGCGTCCGGCGGCGTCGCCTCGGGCGCGGTCCGTGTCATGCGCGACCCACAGGACGGCTTCGACCTCCTCGACGGCGAGGTCCTGGTCGCACCGACGACCAGCCCCGACTGGGTGCCCGTCATGCAGCGTGCCGCCGCGGTCGTGACCGACTCGGGCGGCATGACCTCCCACGCCGCGATCGTCACCCGCGAGCTGGGCGTGCCGTGCGTGGTCGGGGTCCGGACCGCCACGACCGACCTCGCCGACGGCGAGATCGTCACCGTCGACGGCACGGCGGGCACCGTGACACGCGGAGCCGCTCCGGCACCGAGCCCGTCGGCAGCGCCCGTCGTGGCGCCGTCGCCCGCCGCAGCGGCTCCCGCTCCGACGGTCGGAGCCGAGGAGGTCACCGGTACCCGCCTGTACGTGAACCTCGCGCTGCCCCAGGGCGCCGAGGCCGCGGCCGCGCTGCCCGTCGACGGGGTCGGCCTGCTACGCGCCGAGATGATGGCGACCGACGCGCTCGGCGGCGTCCACCCCGGCGTGCTGCTGGAGCGCGGCGACCGGGAGGCCTTCGTCGGAGCCATGGCGGACTCGCTCCTGCGGATCACCCGCGCCTTCGCCCCGCGGCCGGTGATCTACCGGAGCCTCGACTTCCGGACGAACGAGTTCCGGGGCCTTCAGGGCGGCGACCGCTTCGAGCCCACGGAGGCCAACCCGATGATCGGCTGGCGGGGCTGCTACCGCTACGTCACCGACCCCGAGCTGTTCCGCTGGGAGCTCGACGCCTTGGCCCGGGTCCGGGAGGAGACGCCCAACCTCCACCTGATGATCCCGTTCGTGCGCACCACGTGGGAGCTCGAGGCCTGCCTGGCCATCGTCGACGACTCCCCGATCGGCCACGAGCGCCACGACCGGATGCACCGCTGGGTCATGGCCGAGGTGCCGTCGGTCGCGTACCGGATCCCGGAGTACGCCTCGCTCGGCATCGACGGCGTCTCGATCGGGTCGAACGACCTCACCCAGCTGGTGCTCGGCGTCGACCGCGACTCGGAGCTCTGCGCCGAGCTCTTCGACCCGGCCGACGCCGCCGTCCTCGACGCCATCGAGCGCATCATCGGCGCCGCCCACGACTCGGGCATCACCGCGTCGCTGTGCGGTCAGGCCCCGTCCAACGATCCGGCGTACGCCGAGCACCTGGTCCGCTTCGGCATCGACTCGATCTCCGTCACCCCCGACGCCGTCGGCGCGGCGCGGCATGCCGTCGTCGCCGCCGAACGGCGACTTCTGCTGGAGCGGGCCCGGGAGCGCTGAGGTCGACGGGTCCGGTCAGCCGTCGATCTGGGCCCGCAGCGCGGTCATCCAGTCGTCGGCGGCCTGCTGCGCGGCGTCGGTCCGGGCCCTCTCGGCGGGTCCGCGCTCGCCGGCGGCCGGGTACGAGCCGAGGAACTTCACGTCGGCCTGCGTCGCACGCAGCGACCGGAGGCAGTCGGCCACGACCTCGTCGGCCACGTGGCCGTCGAGCTCCAGCAGAAAGCAGTAGTCGCCGAGCGACACCTTGGTGGGCCGGCTCAGCAGCAGCGACAGGTTGATCGACCGGGCCGCGAACTCCTGGAGGATCGCCAGCAGCGAACCGGGGCGGTCGGCGCGCTGGTAGACGACGATCGACGTCTTGTCGTGGCCGGTCGCCGCCGGGATCCCCGAGCGGGCGACGACCACGAAGCGCGTGCGGTTCTCGGGGTGCGACTCGATGTCGCTGGCGCCCAGCTCCAGGCCGTACACCTCGGCGGCGCGGGCGTTGGCGATGGCGGCGACCGTGGGGTCGTCGAGCTGCGCGCACGTCTCGGCGGCCTCGGCGGTGGAGTTGGCGGTGCGCAGCTCCGCTCCCGGCACGTTCTCGCGCAGCCAGGCGCGGCACTGGGCCGCGGCGACGGGGATCGAGTGGATCTGCTTGATGCCGCTCAGCGGGGCACCCGGGCGTGTCAGCAGGTGCAGCGAGACGGGCTCGACGAGCTCCCGTTGGATGACGAGGTCCACGTCGAACGCCAGCGTGTCGATGGTGGCGTTGACGGTGCCCTCGATGGCGTTCTCGATGGGGACCACGCCGAGGTCCGCGTCGCCCTCGTTCACGGCGAACAGCACGTCGGCCATGGTCCCGAGCGCAACGAGCTCGCCGGCCGCCAGGTCGGGCTCCCGCAGCAGAGCCTGCTCGGTGAACGTCCCGACCGGTCCCAGGAACGCGACGCGGATTGCGTCGTGGGTTCCGGCGGTCTGGAGGTCGTTCGACATGGCCCCACGCTACCGGCGGTGCTGCGCACGACCCCACCGGGATCCGCACGGTTGCGGGCCCCCGGGCCGGTCCTACGATGACCGCATGGCCGACTCCGAAGCATCCGACGCACCCCGATCGCACCTGGCTCCGGTGTGGTTCCAGGTCACCGACCTGCAGGTGGCGACGGGCGAGGGGTGCTGGGTCACGACCGTCGACGGCGAGCGGTTCCTGGACTTCACCTCCGGCATCGCCGTCACCTCGACGGGCCACTCGCACCCCCGGGTGGTCGCCGCCATCGCCGAACAGGCCCAGCGCTTCGTCCACGCCCAGGTGAACTGCTACCGCCACGACCTGCTCGAGCCGTTGGCCGCCCGCCTCGCCGAGCTGGCCCCGGCCGACATCGACACGTTCTTCTTCGCCAACTCGGGAGCCGAGGCCACCGAGGGAGCCGTGAAGCTCGCCAAGCAGGCGACCGGTCGCCCCAACGTGATCGTCTTCCAGGGCAGCTTCCACGGCCGGACACACCTCGCCATGGCGATGACCACGTCCAAGACGGGCTACCGGGCAGGGCACACGCCGCTGCCGTCGGGCGTGTTCCCGGCGCCATTCCCTCACACGGTCGGCACCGACCTGACCGAGGAGCAGGCGGTGGAGCGTGCGCTCGCGGATCTCCGCTACCTGCTGGCGAGCCAGACCGCGCCCGCCGAGACCGCGGCGGTGATCCTCGAGCCGGTGCTCGGCGAGGGCGGCTACTTCCCGGCCCCGGCGTCGTTCCTGCAGGGCATCAGGGAGATCTGCGACGAGCACGGGATCCTCTTCATCGCGGACGAGGTCCAGTGCGGGTTCGCCCGGACGGGCCGGATGTTCTTCGTCGAGGAATCAGGCGTGCGACCCGACATCCTCGTCATGGCCAAGGGCATCGCCTCCGGCTTCCCGATCGCCGCCATCGGAGCGTCGGCCGATCTCATGGCCAAGTGGCCGGTCGGCTCGCACGGCGGGACCTACGGCGGCAACCCGATGGGCTGCGCCGCGGCGCTGGCGACCATCGAGGTGCTGACCGAGGACGGGTTCCTGGACAACGTCAACGCCCGCGGCGACCAGCTGCGCGACGGGCTGCGGAAGCTGGCGGCCGAGAACCCGGTGATCGCGGACGTGCGCGGGCCGGGCCTCATGGTGGCGGCCGAGTTCCGGGACCCGGCGACGGGTCAGCCCGACCCCGGCCGGACCGCCGCGGTGATCGCCCACTGCCGCGCCGAGTCCAACCTGCTGCTCATGAACGCCGGCACGTGGGGCAACATCATCCGCTTCATGCCGCCGCTGGTCGTGAACGAGGACGAGATGCGCCTCGCCGTCGACGCCGTCGCCCGGGCGGTCGCAGCCACCGCCTGATACGCCATCCCGAGCCCCCGGGCCCGCCCCCCCCCCCCCCCCCCCCCCCC